>JAYUPO010000089.1:0-4929 GCA_043760085.1 Burkholderiales bacterium | reverse complement strand
TGCATTTGGCGCGCAGCACCCGTCATTTGCAGCGCGCCTTGGCGCTGGAGCCGGGCCTGGTTGCAGCGCAGGCCAGCATGGTGCGGGCACGATCCATCGAGCACATGCGCAGCGCGGCCGAGCAGCCTGATCGCATGCCGGTGCTGCGTTACACCGATGCCGACCGGGCCAGCGCCAAGGTCGCGCCTGAGCTGCTGGCACTGGGCGCCTCGCTGTTCCAGACTTATGGCACGCTGCAAGTCGACAACGCCTTCGCCCCCGAAGCCATTGAACGCATCCAGCAGATCTTTTTCGAGCGCTACCTGCCCTACTTTCGGGAGGGCAACCATCCTGACGCGCTGCGCCTGGGCGACAAGCGCTACATGCTCACCGTGGACATCGATGAAACCTTCGGTGACCCCGGGCTGTTGGGCGCGCCGATGGTGTTGCCGATCATCCGCAAGATCCTCGGCAACGACTGCGTGCTGGGCGCCTACACCGCCGTGATATCGCTGCCCGGCAGCCGGGATCAACGGCTGCACAAGGATCACCCCGCGCTGTTCCCTGAAACGCAGTGGCACTTCGGGCTGCCATGCTTCGCCACCCAGATCATCATTCCCCTGGTGCCGCTGAACGAATTCACCGGCACGACACGCTTGTACAAGGGCACCCATCTGCTGCCCACCGAGCAGGCCGAAGATGCTGGCTCACAAGACCCGGTGGTGCCGCTGGGCTCTTGCCTGCTGACGGACTACCGCTGCGCGCACCGCGGCCTGGGCAATCGTTCCGACACGGTGCGCCCGATCCTGACGCTGATCTTCAACCGGCCGTGGTTCCGCGACTTCAAGAACTATTCCAAGCAGCCGCCACTGCGCATCACCGACGCCGCGTACGAGCGCATGCCCGAAGACCTGCGTGCACTGGTGTCGTGGTGGCGTGAGGAAAGCCGCTACAGCCAGCTTGGCCGTTCGGTGTTGCTGTGAGTGATTAGCCCTTGGCCGCGTCCGCGGCTTTGGGCTGGCGCTGCGTGCTGGCTGCGCCACAAACACCAAAGGCCCGTGACCGGGCCTTTGGGTAACGGACGGTAATGCGCCCGTCAAGTGTTTCGAACGCTGGCTGGGCTCTTTACTTGCTGCCGCCGCCCTTGCCTTTGCCGCTGCCCTTGCCGCTGCCCTTGCCTTTGCCGCTGCCCTTGCCCTTGCCCTTGCCGCTACCCTTGCCGCCGCCCTTGCTGCCGCCGTGGCCGCCGCCGTTGCCGCAGCCGGATTTCCTGCCGCCGCCAGCCGTGAGCAGCATTTCTTCAAGTGTCAGAACACGCATAATGATCTCCAGTTTTGGGACTCAAGTGATGGAAGTGCGAGTCGCCGTCCGTTGCAACGGCCTAACAGGTTCCGAACACCGGTGAAGAACCTTCAGATGACGCCGAATCGCAGAAGCAGTCTACATGTCGTGACATTCAGTGGTGTAAGTTTTTTGCCCCGTGCTTTCCCGAATATGGTGTAAGTCCTGTCTGTGCGATGTGGCACAACGCGAGACACTGAAGTGCGGTAAGTGGGAGCACCGTGGCAGCAAATTTTTTGCAGTGATCGTGCGGTCAGCGGCGGCCCCGATGGGGCGGGTGCAGCGGGCTGGCCGGTGGTGGAAGGAAGTCAACATGAATGCCAGCACATTGGCCGAGGCCGAGCCCATCGCTGCAACCGCGCAGACCGATGTATTGCGCCAGATGGTGCAGTACCTCGCCCAACGCCTGATCGAGGTCGACGTGCAGGGCCGCTGCGGGGCCAGCTACGACGAGAAGTCAGCCAAGCGCCAGAACAGCCGCAATGGCTATCGCGACCACACCTGGGACACCCGTGCGGGCGGCGTGGAGTTGAAGATCCCCAAGTTGCGCCAGGGCAGCTACTACCCGGAATTTCTGGATCGCCGACGCACCGCTGAAAAGGCGCTGATCGCCGTGGTCCAGGAAGCCTGTGTGCAGAAAATCTCGGCCCGCTCAGCGGATGATCTGGCCAAGGCGCTGCGCATGAGCTGTGTGCCCAAGAGCCAGGTCTCGCAACTGTGCGGCGAGGTCGACGTGCGCGTGGCCGCATTCCTGAATCGGCCGATCGTGGGTGAGTGGCCCTACCTCTGGATCAACACACTGCGCGCCAAGGTGCCTGATGGCGACAACACGGTGCACCTGCGCGTGCTGGTGGCGGCGGGCGCCAACAGCGAAGGCCGGCGTGAAGTGCTGGGCCTGAAGGTCGGGGCGTCCACCTCCGAGCCGGTGGTGACCGAGTTCCTGCAAGGCCTGGTAGGGCGGGGCCTGCAAGGCGTGCAGCTGGTGATCAGCGACCGGCACGCAGCCATCAAAGGTGCGGCGGACACGGCGTTAAAGGCGCGCTGGCAATGCTGCCGGGTAGATTTCATGCGCGACGCCCTGGCGCTGGTCGACAAGGCGCAGCGGCCCGCGGTGTCGCGCATCATCGGCACCGTGTTCGCACAAGCCTCGCCGGTGCGCACGCTGGCGCAGTGGGACTGGGTGATTGGGCACTTGGGCGCCAAGTTTCCCAAGGTCGCGGCGCTGATGGACGCCACGCGGCCCGACCTGCTGGCGTTCATGAGCTTCCCAAATGCCCACTGGGCCGAGCTGTGCCGGGCCAATCCGCTGGAACTGCCGGAACAAGCCGAACCGGCGGCGCCGCAACGCGGCAAGAGTGCTGGCCGGCGCCGCACTGACCGGGCAGCGCTGAGGCGCGATGATGCCCACACCCCTGGCCAAGCACCGCCTGGGGCGCAGAACAATTCAGACTGACCCTTGCCCTGCTCAAGCGACACGAATCGTGCCGTCGCCGGAATTGCGCGCGAGCATCCAGCGCCAGCCACGGCGTGAGTCGTGCGCGGGCGCGAACCCGAACTGATGCCACCGCTGCCCGCCACGCCCGACAACCCCGACAACTGGCACGCCTGGGATCGATTCCTTGAAGCCACGCCGGACACCGGCTTCATGCAATCTTCGGCCTGGGCGCGGTTTCGAGCCGCGGTGGGCTACGACCACTACGCGGTCACGCTCAAAGACGCCGGCACGGTGATCGGCGGCGCACTCGTGGGCAAGTGGCATTACGCGCCGCAGCACTGCTTCTATTACATCCAGGAAGGCCCCGTGTTCACGCCGGGCGACACCGACGCCGACCAGGTGTTCGCCGCGATCCTGGCGCGCCTGGAGCAGCACCGCCGGGCCGAAACCGCCACGGTCAGCCACTTGCGCATCGAGCCACGCTGGACCCACCTGCCCGCCTTCGTGCAAGGCTTTCAGGCCCCGGCGTGCCGCGACATCTTCCGCGAGCCGCGCTACACCCTGAGCGTCGATCTGCGCCAGCCGCCGGCGGCAATCCTGGCGCAAATGAAGCCCAAGGGGCGCTACAACATTCGCGTTGCACAGCGCCACGGCGTGGCCATCGTCGAAGACAACTCCGCGCAGGGCCTGGCTGATTTCACGCGCATCCAGCGCAGCACGACGCAGCGCCAGGAAATCGACGGCAAGTCCAGCCATTATTTCCGCGACATGGTCGATGCGTTTGCGGCTGATGGCCGGCTGCGCCTGTACTTTGCCGAGTTCCAGGGTCAGCGCATCGCCACCGCGTTGGTGCTGCACTTTGGCCGCCGCGCCACCTACTTCTTCGGCGGCTCACTGCCCGAGCAGCGGCAGGTGATGGCACCGGCCCTGCTGCACTTCGAGATCATGTGCGCGGCCCGCGCCAGCGGCCACGAGTGGTACGACTTGTGGGGCGTGGCGCCACCCGGTGCGCTCGGCCACCGGTGGCAGGCCATCAGCGAGTTCAAACGCAAGTTCGGCGGCACCGAACTCAGCTTCGTGCCGACACTGGATTTCGTCTACGACCAGGCCGCCTACGAGCATTACGCCGCCAGCCAGGGCGACCAAGACCAAGTCAGCAGTTCGGGCTAGCCGTTGATCTCGCGCCAGCGCTGCACGAACTGCTCCGCCGGCACCGCCTTGCTGACCAGGAAGCCCTGGAAGCTGTCGCATTCCAGTTCCTTGAGGATGTCGCGCTGGCCCTCGGTTTCAACGCCTTCGGCAACCACGCGCATGCCCAGGCTGTGGCCCAGCACCACCAGCGCGCGAACGATGGCCACGTCGGTCTTGTCTTGCGGCGTGCCCATCACGAAGCTGCGGTCGATCTTCAGTTCCTGCACCGGGAATTGCTTGAGGTAGCTCATCGACGAATAGCCGGTGCCGAAGTCGTCGATCGACAGCTCCACGCCCAGCGCGCGCAGCTCCAGCAGCAGCTTGCGCGTGTTGTCCACGCGGTCCATGAGCATGCTTTCGGTCAGCTCCAGCACCAGTTGGCCCGGCGCCACGGCATTGCGCTGGATGGCCGCGCCCACCACGCCGGCCAGTGCGCCCGACACCAGGCCGTGGCGTGACACGTTCACCGCCACCTTGATGTCGCCCAGGCCCGCGGCACGCCAGGCGGCCATCTGGGCGCAGGCGGTATTCACCACCCACTCGCCAATGCCCACGATCAGCCCGGTTTCCTCGGCGATGGAAATGAAGCTGCCTGGCGGCACCAGGCCAAGCTCGGGGTGCTGCCAGCGCAACAAGGCCTCGGCGCCGATGACGCGGCCGCTGGCCAACTCGATCTTGGGCTGGTAGTGCAGCACCAGTTCGTTGCGTTCGATCACGCGGCGCAACTGCGTTTCCAGCAGCAGCCGCTCAAGTGAAACGTTGTTCAGCTCTTCCGAATAGAACTGGAAGTTGTTGCGCCCGCTGCCCTTGGTGTGGGCCGTGGCCGCGCCGGCGTTGCGCAGCAGGGTCTCGTCATCGCGGCCGTCGCCGGGGAACAGGGCGATGCCGATCGACGGCGTGATGAACAGGTCTTTGCGGTCGATCTCGAACGGCTTGGACAGGGCATTGACGATCTGCCGCGCCACGCGCGCCGCAGCGTCGGG
>JAYUPO010000088.1:0-13709 GCA_043760085.1 Burkholderiales bacterium | reverse complement strand
ACGAGATAACTGTTGAATTCACCCACCCAGTCGATCAACCTGTCGCCACCGGTGTTGCCGATCAACACGTCGCGGCCGGCGCCGCCGAAGGCGCGGTCTTCATAGCTGGCCTGGGTGTCAGGGGCTTCGTTGTCGTTCAACGAGTCGAAGGTGTCCTTGTTGTTGGTCTCGTTGCTGTTGGTTTCCAGGAAGTCGTCGGCGTTGAGCAGGTCGTTGCCGAAGCCGGCAAACATGTCGTCGCGGCCGGTGCCACCCACCAGCCAGTCGTTGCCCAGGTCGCCGAAGATGCGGTCGTTGCCGTCGTTCCAGGCCTCGGGGTAGACCGAGACGAACTGGCCCACCTGCTTGGGCGTCTCGCCCGAAGGCACGTACACGCCTTCCTTGGAGTTGAAGTTGAGGAAGAACTCGCCGATGGTCCTCACGCCGGCGAAGTCGTCTTTCACCGCCGTGCCGGCCGGGAGCAAGGCGTTGGTCGACTCGACGACAAGCTGGATCTTGCGCCGCGGGTCGTACTCGTCATACAGCGCGAACTCGCCGGCGCGGCGCGTGCGGTCGAAGTGCCAGCCGTCAGCGTCCACCGGGTTGTAGCGCAGGGCGTCCACCGGGTTGAACGGGCGCGCGTAGTCGCTGCGCGCCACGCCGTTGACATCGAGCGAGAGGTTGTCGTTCGCGTCAGTCGTTTCGTAGGTCTGCGTGTAGGCCGTGGCCAGAGCCTCGCCGCCAAGAATGGCGTCGTCGCCCGAGCCGCCATGCAGCCAGTCGCTGCCCAGGCCACCGAAGATGATGTCGTCGGCGTTGTGCGGGAACGGGTTGTCCAGCGTGGCGCCGCGCTTGTGCGCACCCAGGCTGGTGGTGAACTCATCGGAATTTCCGTTGAAGTCTTTATCGAAGCTGAACGGCGTGAGGTTGACTGCCTTCTTCAGCTCACCGCCAACGTTAACCACCGCCTGCTGGATATTGCCCGGCGTGGCGATGGCCTCGTTCATCATGTTGCCGTTGAAGGTTCTGGTGTCGAGGTTATCGACCAACAGCTTCACCACACCGTGCAAGGGCTCGCCATAGCCGGTGGCGTTGCGGCTGACGGCTATGCGCCCGTCGTCACCGATCACGCCGTCGTTGCCCGTGCCGCCGCTGACCCAGTCGTTGCCATAGCCGGCCACCAAGTCGTCATCCTGGCCTTCGCCGAAGATGACGTCGGCACCGGTCATCGAATACACCGTGTCATCGCCCGATTCGCCGTGAATCTCGTCGCCATTGCCGCGGTCGTTCACCGCGCTGGGCGTGAAGTCGTTGCCGCCTTCGTGGTAGTCGAGGAAGCTCACCGCGCGGGCAATGATGCGGTTGTAGCTGCCGTTGCTGGGCGCATAGCCATCGGCCGGCGCGCCGTTGATGTCGTAGTTGAAGTTCAGGAAGCCGCCGGTGCTCCACACGTCGTTGGCATTGCCATCGGCCGTGCGCTGGGTCTTGTTGATGCCCACCAGCCGCAGGATGCGGCCGTTGTCGCCCACGATGGTGTCGGCGTCTTGCGCATGGCTGCCCGGGGCGTTGACGATCAGGTCATTGGGATACGCCCCCGTCACCGAGAGGGGCAGCGCATCTGCCGCCACCAAGCCGGCGCTGCGCACCAGGCTGGCTTCGCCGATGTCGTTGCGCGCAATGTCAGTGCCGGCGCCGCCGAACAGCAGGTCACTGCCCTTCGGGGCGCCGACGCCGGTGCGGCCCTCGGGGCGCAGTTCGGGCGTGTTGAAGCCGAACAGGTCTGAGCTGCCGCCGATGATGTCGTCTTGCCCGCGATTGCCGAACACCACGTCGTCGCCGCCGTTGCCTTCGATGTAATCGTCACCGTCGAACTTGCCTTCAAAGCTGTTGCGCACCCACAAGTCCAGGCTCGGGTTCATGTTGAAGCCGAAGCTGGCCAGGGCCGTGGGCACATCGTTGACGCTCAGGCCACGGTTGCCGCCGAAGGTGGTGAAGTCGGTAATGGTCACCGTGCTGCCATCGGTGCGCGTCAGGCTCAGTTGCGCTGCGCTCAGGTTGTCAGCAAAGTTCAACCGCGCCGGCAACCCGGCACCCACGCCCACCGTGCCGTCGCCCTGGATCACATCGTTGCCGAGCTGGCCGAAGATCTCGTCTTCGCCCGCGCCACCGGCGATGTAGTCGTTGCCCCAGAAGCGGCGCTGCAAGTCGGTTTGCAGGCTGATGGCATCACTGTGGTCGAGCAGGTCGATGTCGTACTCGGCGTGGCCGCTGTTCTTGTCGAGCACGCCAGCCACCAGCACACGCGGCGCGTAGCGCGGGTCCTTCATCGCATTCAGGTCGGGGTTGAGCGGGTTGATGCTGTTGTTGACGTTGGCCGCCCCGTTGCCGATGAGCACCTGGCCGTCGTTCACGCCGATGGTCACGCCGTAGATGGCGGCGCCGTCGAGGTTGCGCATGCGCACATCCAGCTCATCCGGCCGGAAGCAGATTTCAGCGTTGTCGCCGGCGATCGCATCCGCACCCGCACCGCCGTCAATGCGGTCGTTGCTGTCGAACGCGCCCTTGACGTTGCTGCCACCGATCAGGATGTCGTCGCCCTTGCCGCCATACAGCGTGTCCTGGCCCTGCTGGCCCATGATCAGGTCGCTGCCGTCTTCGCCGAAGATCAGATCGTCACCGGCGCCCGTGGTCTTGTCGAAGTTGATCGCCTCGAACAACAGGAAGCCGTTGCGCGGGTCGGGCTGGCCGTTGGGCAGCGGCGGGAACAAGTCCCAGCAAATCGGGCGCAGCACTTCTTCGGGAATGAGCGGCTTGCCGTTCTTGCATTCGACGCGACCCTGGTCGCCGAAGACCAGGTCGTCGCCGCCACCGGCGTAGATCACATCGTTGCCACCGCCACCGAACAGGATGTCGTTGTGGCGGCTGCCGGTGATGATGTCGGCGCCACCGTCGATGTCGTCGAAGCCGATGGTGTCAATCTTGCAGATCGCGAACTCGTGCACCGAGTACGGCGTGGTGGGCACGTCCATGTCGTCGGCCGTGAAGCGGGCGTTGTCGCCGATGGCCAGGTTGTTGCCGTCGCCGGTGATGATCACGTCGTCACCCGCGCCACCGAGCACGATGTCGTTGCGGTCGCCGGTGGTGATGCGATCCGCGCCGCCCATGCTGGTGGCGCGCGGTGCATTCGGTGCATTGGAAACGGGGTCATCGAGCGACCAGATGCGGTCGATGTCCATCGTGCGCACCGGGTTGGTGGCCAGGTTGTTGCCGGCCTTCAATTCCTCGGCCAGGTAGTCCACCAGGCCGTGGTCACCGAAGACGATGTTGTTGCCATCGGCCGCAGCCGCGGCGACATAGGCCGCGGCGTAGCCGGGTGCCGTGCTCACCAGCCCGCTGGCAAATGAGTTGATGGTGTCGTTGCCGCCACCGCCAAAGATCATGTCGCGGCCGATGCCGGTGGTGACCGTGTCGTTGCCGTTGCCGAACTCGTTGCTGATGCCGTTGATGGCGCCAAAGTCGATCGTCGTCACCAGGCCCAGCACCTGCACCTGGTAGTCGTCATCGGTCTTGCTGCCGTCCGGGTCGCCGATGGGCCGGTTGGCCAGCGTGAGCACACCGCTGTCCACGCCGAGGATGCGGCCATGGTCGCCGAACACGATGTTCTGCCCGGCGCCAGCGTCGATGCTGTCGTCGCCCTGGCCGCCGAAGATGATGTCGTCGGAACCGTCGTCGGTGATGATGTCGCGCTTGCCTTTCACGGCTTCGGTGTCGATGCTTTCCACCAGGTCGAGCGTGACCAGCCCGGTCAGGCCGGTTTCGGTGACACCGAAGTAGTCCTTGCCCAGATAGCTCAGGTGACCTTGGTCGCCGAAGGTCACATCACTGCCTTCGTCGCCGGTGATGGTGTCGGTGCCGTTGCCGCCCAGGATGCGGTCACGGCCCAGGTTGCCGTGGATCTCGTCATCGGCGCCGTTGTCGGGCTCCACGGTGCGAATGTCTTGCACCAGGCCCACGGTCAGGAGCTTGTCGGTGGCCAGGGTGCTTGGCAGCGGGGGCACGGTGGCGCCGCGCGCCGCTTCCAGCGCATTCAAGGCCAGGGCCGCACCCGCGAAAACACGGCCGCGCGGCACGTCTTGCGTGACCACGCCGTGGTCACCGAAGATGATGTCGGCGTACTGGGCTTCCACAAACGTGCCCACCGTGACTACGCCCGCGCCTTCGCCAAACAACTTGTCTTGCCCGGCGGCCATCAGGTCGCGCATGGGCGAGGGGTAAGGCTGGATCGAGGTGCCGTTGTTAACGAAACGGATCAGCCCTGCATTCAGCGTGGGCGCCGGGCTGGCATCGGTGGTGCTGATCGTGAGCGTGCGGGTGAGCACGTCCACATTCACGCCGGAGTCGCCATAGATCTGGTCGGCGCCGCGCAGGCCGCGGATCTCGTCGTTGCCCGAGCCGCCGGCCAGGAAGTCGCCCGCCTGGCTGCCGATGATCAGGTCATTGCCCGCACCGCCATAGGCCGTGAAGCCCACGCTCACGCCGGCCGCTTGCGTGTCGGTCAGGTTCGCGAACAGCAGGTGCGCGTCGATGACGTCGTTGCCTGCGAAGGTGTAGGGGTTGGCCAGGGGGAAGACCCATTCATCGTCTTCGTTGTCGCCATCCACCAGTTTGGTGAAGGGGTTGTAGGGCTTCTCGCCGAACTCCAGGCCCAGCGCGTCGGCCGGCCGGCCGCTGTACCAGACACCGTCTTGCGAGGTGTCGCCGTAAACCACCAACGGTGAATTCGGGCCTGCGCCGCCATTCACGGTGATGCGGTCGCCGCCGATGCGAACGCCATTCACGCCTGCAGCGGTGTTGTCCACCACGCTCACCGTGCGCGGCGCCGTGTCACCGGCAATCGTGCCGCCGCTGAGTTGCAGCAGGCTGCCCGTGCCCCAATTGGCAAATGCACCCGCGGGTGCGCCGGTGGCGTTGTCGAAGCCGGTGATGGTGCGGGCCACCGATTCGCCGGACACCAGCACTTGCTGGCCAAGCTCAAAGCCATCGTCCGCCCAGGCCAGGCCGTCTTGCCGCGCCAGCGTGGCGCTTGCGGCCGCCATGGAGCCGCCCAATTGCAGCAGCGCATTGCCGCCGCCGTGCACAACCGTCAAGCCGCCGTGGCGGCCGAACAGCGACACCTGCACCAGCACATTCGTCTGTGCCGTGAGGGGCTGGCCATTGATGCTGTCCAGCGTGAGCGTCTTGCCATCGGGCGTGATGCCGACCACGCGCCACGAGCTTTGCAGCCCGGCGCCTTGCACTTGAACCTGATGGCCGACGAGGAAGCCGTCGCTGGCGTAGCTGCCAGCGTCCAGCCGCGTGAGCGTGCCGCCCTTCGTGTTCGCGGTGTTCATGGGCACGATGCTCACGTTGGCGGTGGCGAACACCGCCGCCTCATTGGCCACGATCTTGTGTACCGCCGTTCCGTTGCTCAGCGCCGCGCCAGTCAAGACCAGCAAGCTGTTGTCGTTCGGGTCCAGGCCCGCGTCGTTGATGGCAGACACCGTCCACACACCCACGCCGTCGATGCTCAAGGTCTGGCCCACCAGGAAGCCCGAGGCCTTCCAGTCGAAGCCGGCCTTGCTCACCGTGCCGCCACCCACCGCCGTGGCGAAGGTGAAGCTGTTCTGCGCCGACACGGCCGGCGCCGGGTCGAGCGTGCCGTTGATGGCCATGCCATCGTTGCCCTCGCCCAGCAGCACATTGACGACTTCGATGCTGCTCTGGCTGGCATCGGTGGCAAAGCCGCCGGCGCCGAGGTTGATCTTGCCGAAGCTGATGCCACCCGGGAAGGTGGCCGATTCGCTGGCCGCCGCACCGGTGGTGCCGATGACACCGAAGTTCAAATCGGGCGCCATACCATAGCCGCGCAGCGTGGTCTGCGTCATGGTGCCGGTGCGGTCTTGCTGGCTCGAATCGTTGAAGATGTTGAGCACGTCGATCTGCTGCGATTCGGGCACCTGGGCGCCAATCGCAATCAGATACGCATCCTTTTCGCCCGGCAACTTCAGGCCGTTTTGCAGCGAGCGGTTCTCGCCGGTCACGCCGCCTTCCACGGCCACCGGGCCGTGCAGCTTGCTCAGCAAATGCGTGCTGACCGGGAATTCCTTCACCCCGGTGCGCGTGCTGGGCACGCTGAACAGGGTGTCGGCTTTCAGCACCACGGTCTGTGGCGTGGCCCAGGTGCCGGTGGTGAAACTGGCCACCGCGGCAATGCGCGTGACCTGCACGTTTAACGTTCCAGTCAACCAGGCCATGGCGCCTTCGGCGGTGAACTGGATCTTCTCGTCATGGCCCGCGTTGTCGCCGCGGATGATGGCGATCTTGAAGTCTGCGGTGTTCGCACCACTGGTGACGCGGATGCGCTGGCCTTCGATGAAACCGTCGGCCAGCCAGCCCGACAGGTCGGCCCGCTCGATGAGGCGGTTAACGCCATCGATGATGACGTTGACGCTGCCGCTGTACAGGCCTTGCAGCGCGGCGCCGATCGGCACCAGGGTCACGTTGACGCCGCCAATGCTTTGCACATCGGCCTGACCGTCCGTGACGATGGCGATGTTCACGGTGGCCGTGGGCGCGCTGGTCAGGCGCAGGGTGTAGTCGTCAGTCGTGCCGCCGAGCACCAGCCGGGTCGAGTTATTGCTTTCCTGAACCACCACGCCGGCGGTGTCGTTGTCCAGCACTTCCACGGCCAGCGTGCTGCTGCCTGAACGCAGGTTGGGGAAAACGAACGTGGCGTCGGTCGTCGCCGCGTCGCGGCTGAAGGTGATGAGCGCGGTGCCCGGGTCTTCGCGGCGGAAATCGTCGCGCGCCTGGATGGCCAGGCGCACCGGGTCGTTCCAGTTGTTCGAATCAAACGTGATGGTGCGCGCGACGGGGTTGTAGCGCGCGTCGCCGCTGGTCACCTGGATGTTCTGGTCGCTCTCTGAATCGAGGTTGAGCTTGACCACGACCACCGTGTCCGTTGCCGGCGCCTTGGCCAGTTGCACCAAGGCTTCGTCAGTGATTTGGTCCGTGCCGGCACCTTCGAGCACCAGCGTGCGGCCGTCTTCATTCAGCGTGCTCTTGGCCACCGCGGTGATGTTGACGCCCGGCGTGTCGTTGTCGCGCACGCTCACTTCAACGTCTTTCACGTCCACGCCGTTGAAGCGGGTGTCGGTGGAGATCACGCTGTGCTGGGTAACGACCACGCGGTCGCCTTCGCTGCGCAGGTCATCGGGGGCGTAGACATAGACCTGCTGATCCACGTTCCAGTTGCCACCGGCTCCGCCCGTGAAGGCCAGCACGATGGAGCGGTCGTTCACGGTCTTGGGGTTGCCATTGACCGTGATGGTGTGCTGGAACTGCGTGGCTAACGTGGCTATGGGCGCGCCAAGCGTGGCGCTCTTGCTCAGCCAGATCGAGTCGCCCTTGCCATCGCTCAGGCCCTGGCCCAGCGGGTTGTTCAGCAGGTCGTCTTCTTCTTCCTGCGGCGAACGCCCGGCCGAAACGGTGACGTAAACCACCGTGCCCGCATCCGGTGCCACCGCCAGGCGAACGCCATAGCTGTCGGCCGCCACCGGGCCGCCTTCGCGCACGGCCGTGAGGCCGTTGCTTTCGGTGATGACCACCAGGCCTTCCACCAGCGAGGCCACCTTGTAGTCGATGCCGTCCACCACCAGGCCGTTGTACTGCGGGTCGGCCGAGGTGACCAGATGGTTCAGCGCGCCGCTCGTGCCTTCGAGTTCCCGGGTGACGATGTCGGTGGTCACGTCGCTGGCGATGTTGATGCTGTCGCTGCCCAGGCCGCCGATCACGCGGTAGGCCACGCCGAAAGCGGTGCTCTGAACGAAGAACTGGTCGTCGCCTTCCAGGCCATCGACTTCCACCACTTCCACCGTGGTGTAGCGAACGTTCAGGCCGCCACCGAAGATGCCTTTTTCGGTGATGACGATGTCGTCAGCAAACTCGGTGCCCAGGATCACCAGCTTGTCAAAGCCCGTGCCGCCATCGACGCTGACCGGGGCATTGACGTTGTATTGCACCTCGTCGTTGCCGCCGCCGGTGCGAATGTCCAGTGGCTGCGCGGTGGAGAAGAACGAGCCGATCTTCGGGATCGCCACGCCTTGGGCATCGGTGACGAGCACGTCATCGAGCCAGGTGGCCGTGGTGTTGGCGTCAGCGGCGTTGATCACGCCGTCGTGGTTGTTGTCGATCGCCGGGTTGGTGACGTCGAGGACATTGAGTACGCTGTCGCCGATCGTGGTGTTGGTATCCACCACCGCCGCCAGGGCGAAGGCGCGCACCACGAAGACGTCGTTGTTGTCATCGCCTTCCAGCCGCAGCGCGGCCTGGTTGGCATAGACCGTGAACTGGTCTTCGCCCGTGCCGCCATGCACCAGCATCGGCGCACCAATGCCCGGGCTGAGCCAGCCGCGCGTGGTGGCCACCATGTCGGGGAACACGTCTTGGGCCAGCAGCATGCCTTCGGCCGCGTCGCGCTTGTTACCGAAGAGCTGGCCGATGCGGAACTGGTCGTTGCCCACGCCGCCGTCGAGCGTGATGGTGACGGTGGTGTCGTCGCTGGCGAAGTAGTCGTTGCCGCCCTGGCCGAGCACGGTCAAGCGCCCATTCAAGGCAGCGTCGTAGTTGATGCGCGCCACCTCGTTCGAGCTGCCGGTGAGCACATCCACATCGAGATAACTGTTCACATCACCATACAGCATGGCCACATAGCCCGGCCGGCTGGCTGTTGGCTCGCCAGGCAGGAATTGCGCCGAGCGCAGCAGGAAGATGTCGTCCACCGCATAAGGCGTGCCGCTCGGCGTGTTGCCGTTGTTGGCGGAGTCGAAACCGAAGATGGTGAGCGTGTCCACGCCGTCATCGGGGGCGCCGCTGTCGAGCACGTTGATCACCACGTTGCGCGCATCGCCCTGGCTGCCCAAGGTGCGCACTTCATAACTGTCAGTCCCGGCCTGGCCGTCGAGCGTGAGCGTGTGTTCGGCCGGCGTCACTTTGTTCGGGCCCGTGGTGGCTTCGGCGTCTTGCAGGTAATACACGCGCATCAGGTCTTCGCCATCGCGCTGCGTGGATTCAGCATCCTGGCTGCCATGCACGCGGGTCTTGCTGCCGATGAAGATGTAGCCCGGGCTGCCCCAGGCGGTGGTTCCGCCGGCGCCGCTGGCGTCACCGAAGTCGATGATGTCGTTGTCGGTGTGGCCCCAGATGTTGGTCAGCGACACCGGTGCACCCAGGAAGGGTGTGTAGCTGCCCACGGTGTTGCCGGTAAGCGAATTGCCCGCCACCACCACCGCGCCGGCCACCAGGCGGCCGCGCAGCACCATGTTCGTGCCCTGGCCATCGCCGGGCACGGCAGCAGTGTCGCTATCGGCATCGGCATTGAGGTAGTCGCCAAAGATGTCAATGGTCGAAGAAGCAACGATCTCGCTGTTCGAGTCAAGTGAAACGTTATCGCCCACGCGCAGCGTGACCGTGCCGGCCTCCGCAAACACCTGGCCATTGGCCACCGCGCGCGGTGCGTCTTCATCGTTGCCCGGCGCGGTGCTGGTGTCTTCGGCAAAGCGGGCCGAGCCGCTGTGCAGCAGGAAGAAGTGCTCGTCCAAGTCAGCAGACTCACGCACCGTCAGGCGGATGTCGCCGCTGTAGCTGTGCGCCAGCACCAGGCGCAGGTCGGCGTCGGTTTCAGTCAGGAAGATATGGCTTTGCGCTTCGGCCGACACGTCGCCGCTGCCGGCGGCGGAGCCGCGGCGCGAGTCGATTTCGAATTCATTCGTGTCGCTGCCAATGGTGGCGCCGGTGCCGTTGGCGTCGAGGTCGATGCTCTGCGCCAGCACATTCGCCGCGGCGTCGTTCAGGGCGTCGATGATCGAGCCCGCCGTGGTGCGCAGCGACACATCGGCCGTGGTGGCCACGGTGTGCACCGGCATGTCGCCGATCAGCTCATCGAGGAAGATGCCCTCGGTGGCAGTGCCCGTGGTGTCGAACGCGCGCAGCACGCCAGTCAGACCAATACCTGGTCGCACGTCTGTGTTGATTTCAAGGAAGTTGCTCGCCTGGCCGATGCCGCCTTGCGCGGTGCCGCCATTGCTGCCCGGGTCCGCGGCCGTTTGCGGCGAGTAGACCAGGCCGGTGCCGGCCACGAGCGTGATGCTCTCGCCGCTGACGTCGGCCTCGGCGCCGCTGTTGAAGTCGTCATTGCGCGCGTCGATGATGCGCGCGGGCGAATACAACAGCACGTCGTTGGCATTGGAGCGGATGCGCTGCACGCGCATGTCGCCGGTGATTTCTTGCAGGGTGATGAAGCCGTTGGTCAACACGTCGATGTCGCCCAGCGCCTGGATTTCGGTGAACCCCAACACGTTGATGATCGTGGCAGTGGGCGCCGGGTTGGCCGCAGCGATGACGATGTTGCCGCCGGCTATCAAGCCGGCGACCTTGCGTGCACCGGCATCGTCGAGGTTGCGGAAATCGTAGGTGCTGGCGCGCGCGACTTGCGTGCCGCCGAAGGCGCCCAGGTCTTGGTTGCTCGCCGCGCCATCCGGGCGGAAATAGCTGGAAAAGTTCTTGTCCTTCAGCACATTGGGCGGCGGTGTGACCAGCTCATTGAGCGTCGTCACGCGCACGCCGTTAGAGGCTGCCGAAGACGCCTCCTGCACCGAGCCTTGGAGCCGCGCATAGATGCTGCCGCCGGCCACCAGTGAATCGATGGTGGCGGTGAAAGGCGCGCCGGCCAGATTCACGCTGCTGCGCAAATGGGCCTTCAAATCCAGGCCGATGTCGCTGCCCGCCACGCCCACCACTTGCTGCGCGGCGGTGAGTTTGTGAATCGTGGCTGCATCGGCGCCTGTGGGGTTCAGGTCTACCACGGTGACCACGTTGCCCACGACGTGCGTGAGCTGGATGCTGGCGCCGTTGTCGCTGCGCAGCACGGTGTAGTACTGGCCACTGACCAAGCCGGTGAGCTGCGTGCCCGTGGTTTCGTACTTCACGAGCTGACCGTTGAACAGCGCGTTGCTGCCCAGGAAGATGGCGTTGGCCAGGTCGGCCACGTCGGTGGCGCGGAAGGTGGTGGTGGGCAGGGCCTGGGCGCTGTAGATGATGTCTACATTGATGCGGTTGGCATCGCTGCCGATGCTTTCGCCGGCGGTGGTGGCCTGAATGTCCAGAATGGCCGTGGTGACCAGCGAGATGCGGCCGTCTTGCAACGGGCCTTCGCCCACGCCACGTGCGCGCGGCGCGGTGATGGAACCCTTCTCGTTGTGGATGACGGTGGCACCGATCGGGTTGTTGATGCTGCCGTTGAGGATGATGTCTTCGTCAGACGGCGCCTTGTTCAATATCTGCACCAGCGTGGGCGCCACGGTGCGGTCGAGGTTGAATTCCAGGCTGACCAGCGGGCCGTTCAAATCCACCAACGGGTCTTTCGTGCTGTTGACCACGTCGATGTTGTTGATCTTCAGCGGCTTGTCCCATTCGTTAACAATCAGCACCTGGCGGAAGGTGTCGCTGAAGGTCCAGGTGCCTTGGCTGCCGCGAATGGCCAGGGTGCCGGTGCGCGCGACGCCGTCGTTGAGGCTGTCGTCAAGCGTGCTGACCTGGTTGTTGAAATAGGCCTGGCCGGGGTCGTCATTCGCGATGTCGTTGACGAAGATTTCCGTCTCGGTCGCGGCGATCGTGGTGTTGGCGCCTTGAGTGGCATCGGCCACCGTCTTCACGCTGGCATTGATGGCCGTGGTGATCTTGCCGGTGGCGTCGATGCGCAGCTCCGGGCTCTGGCCCGAGAAGATGTGAACGTCGGCGTTCCAGTCGGTGGTGCGGTTCTGTTCGTTGGTGAAGCTGCCGTTCACGCCGCCGGCGGCGATCGCGCGGCGGCTGTAGTCGCCCTTGCGGTCGATGCGGGTGATGTCGTTGGTGGTGTCCACATACAGCGCCAAATGGTCGAGCGCCGGAATGCCCGCCGTGCTGTCGCTCGGGTGCGCCAGCTTGCCGTTGCCCGCATTGCGCGGGCCGGCCGTGACTTGCGCGCGCGGCGTGGCCGTGCGCGGGTCGGCCACCACGCTGGTGGTGAGCTTGCTGGTATTTGTCGGGTTCGATTCAAGGTAACCAAACACGCCCAGCACTTCGGCATACGAATAGGCGTAGGTGTCCACGCCGCTGAACTTGGCGGCGATGTCCACGCCGTCGTAGCCCGTGAGCGCAGCGCCGCTGCCCAGCACCACCTGGTTCAGCGCCGTGGTGGTGAGCGTGGCGTTGTCCTTCGACACGCCCACGAAGCCCGCGCCCCAGCCCTTGGCCTCGGCGTACAGGCTCATCTCGGTGGTTAGCGCGCGCAGCGAAGCCGAGCCGGCGATGATGATGGCGTTGTCGCCGATCTTCACCAGGCTTTGCGGCGGCAGGAGCAGCAGCGGGGTCACCGATGGCGTCACGTCATTCACCCCGGGCACCGGGGTGATCGTGAAGTTGACGTTGGTGGTGGCATAGCCGCCACCGCCAAAACCGCGGCCGTCGGCCGACGAGCGGGCCGAGACGCGGGTGTTGGCATCGCTGCTCACATCCACATGCCCGGCGGCCACGATCTTGGCGCCGCCGCGCACTTCGGCGGTGGTGTCGTAGTCGAGGTTCACGTTGGTGTCGGCATGCACGTCTGAGGCAAAACCACCGGCCTCGGAACGTGAATACGCATCGCTGATGTGCAGCGAAGCGGAATGGATGCCCACGCCGCCGCCGGCGCCGATGATGGTGCTGCCGGCCACATAAGCGCGGGTGACGCTGGTTTGCGTGAGCGTGGAGTTCGATTCACCAATGCCTACGAAACCACCGGCTGCGTTGGAGTTGTTGGCGCGTGCGTTGGTGGTGGAATCCGCCAGCACCGTGACGTTGCCGGTGATGGTGGCCGACCCGGCCTTGGGCTCGCTGGTGTTCAGCGTCTGCGAAGCGATGTAGGCCGTGACGGTGGCGCCGAAGGTCACCTTGGAATCGTTCTCGGTCACGCCCACAAAGCCCTTGCCTGAGCCCGTGGCCGAAGCGGTGGAGACCGCATCGCCAGGCGGCGGGTTGAGTGAAGCCAACGCCACGCCGCCCGGGCCGGTGATGGTTTGCGGGTGATCCACCGTGCTGATCACGGTGTCTGTGGTGATGTTGATGCGGAACTGGTGCACGCTGGCCAGGTTGGCCGGCGCGGTGAGGTCCACGCTTTCGCGGGCAAAGGTGTGAACGCCGGTACTCAGGCCAGCCGTGCCCAGCACGATTGGCGCGCCGCCAGGTGTGAGGGCCACTTGGTAGGTGGTGCCGCCGCCGCTCTTGATGACGTAGTAGGTGTTGCCATCCACCATATCGGCGCTGGTGAACTTCGCATCGCCCGAGCGCACCAGGCTGTGCACAGCCGCGCTGGCGCGCTGCGCGGTGGTGACGTCGATGCCGATGGCGGTGTTGCCATTGACCGTGGTGCTCACAGTGCTGGGGCTGACGGCAAAGTTCTGGTTGACTTTGAGCGTGGTGGCGTCTGCCGAGAACACGGTGTAGTTGCCGGCATTCGGGCCCGAGGTCACGGTGATCGAGTCATTCGCTTTGAACCCGAGCGCCTGCCAGTTCACGCCGGTGATCTTCGCGTTTTGGAACGTGGCGCCGCTGCCACTCTGCGCCGTGAATGCATAGGTGCCCGTGGCCGTGGGCGCCAGTTGCAACGAAGCGCCGTC
>JAYUPO010000087.1:0-13727 GCA_043760085.1 Burkholderiales bacterium | reverse complement strand
TGTGACCCTGGAGAGCCTTCGCCGCCACATCGGCGTGGTCGCGCAGGACGTTTTCCTGTTCAACGATACGCTCACCCGCAACATCGCCTACGGCCTTCCCGACCAGCCGCGCGAGCGCATCGAGGCGGCGGCGCGTGCGGCGCACGCCCACGACTTCATCACAGCGCTACCGGAGGGCTACGACACCAGGGTCGGGGAAGGTGGATTGCGCCTGTCGACCGGCCAGCGCCAGCGCATCGCCATTGCCCGCGCGCTGTTCACCCAGCCGCGCATCCTGATTCTGGATGAGGCAACGAGTGCGCTCGACTATGAAAGTGAAGCCATCCTGCAACGCAACATGGCCGCCATCTGCAAGGGCCGCACGGTCATCATCGTGGCGCACCGCTTGAGTTCAGTGCGGCGCTGCCACCGCATTCTGGCCATGGAGCAGGGCCGCATCATCGAGGCCGGGCCGCATGCCGCGCTGCTCAAACACGGCGGCTTGTATGCACGGCTGTGGGCCTTGCAGCAAGGCGTTGAAGGCGGGTTGGAGTCATGAGCCCGCCGGGCCGCCCCAAGGGCGAATACCGGAAGGCGCAGCCTGAGGTATTCCAGTGACCACACCAACCGCTGCCCGCCACCCCGCGGCCGAATTGATGGCGCGCAACGCCGCCGTGTTCAAAGCCGCCTGGGCCGCGCGCCGCGAACTGGCCGGGCCGAAATTGCTGGCCGACGAGCAGGCATTTCTGCCCGCGGCGCTGAGCCTGCAAGAAACGCCCGTTCCCCCCGCGCCGCGGCGCACCGCCTGGGTCATTTGTGCGCTGTTCAGCGCCGCCGTGGCCTGGGCGTGCATTGGTGAAGTAGACATCGTGGCCGTGGCGCCCGGGCGCATCATCGTGAGCGACTACAGCAAAACCATTCAGCCGCTGGAAGCCGGCGTGGTGAAGGCTATTCATGTGCGCGATGGCAGCAAGGTGGTAGCCGGCCAATTGCTGGTGAGCCTGGACCCGACCCAAGCCACGGCAGACAGCCAAAGCGTGCGCGAACAAGAGCGCGCCGCGCGCAGCGAAGCCCTGCGAACCGGCGCCTTGCTGGCGGCCTTGAAAGCAGGCCGCGCACCAGCACCGGCCGGCAGCGCCGAAGACCGCAACCTGCTGCAAGCCGAATGGGCCGACATCAGCGCCAAGCTGGCGCGGCTGGACGGTGAAGTGCAGCGCCGCAGGGCCGAGCTGGCCACCGTGCGCGAACTCATCACCAAGCTGAGCACAACTGTTCCCTTGGCGCGCCAACGAGAAAGTGATTTCAAGGCGTTAGGCGACGAAGGCATGGTGGCCGCCCATGCCGCCCAAGACCGCAGCCGCGAACGCATAGAACTGGAACGCGACCTGGCCACCCAACAGGCGCGCCAGGCTGAAGCCGAAGCTGCGTTGAATGAAAGCCAGCAAGCCCGCACGGCGGCAGCGGCCGAGCTTCAGCGCACGCTGAACGAGCGCCAGACCAAAGCAACGAATGAGTTAAGCCAACTCAAGCAGCAGGGCTTCAAGACCGCGCAGCGCGTGGGCCTGGCCAGCTTGCTGGCACCGGTGGCCGGCACGGTGCAACAACTGGCTATCCACACCACGGGCGGCGTGGTGACGCCGGCCCAGGCGCTGATGGTGATCGTGCCCGAAGGCGGCACGGTGACGGCCGAGGTGGCCATCAACAACCAGGACATCGGCTTTGTGCGCGAAGGCCAATTGGTCGAGGTGAAAGTGGAAGCCTTCAACTTCACCCGCTACGGCACCGTACCCGCCACCGTGGCGCGCGTGGCGGCCGACGCGGTGGTGGATGAAAAGCGCGGGGCTTACTTCCCGCTGAATTTGAGCTTTGCGCGCAGTGCGATTGATGTGGATGGCAAACCCGTGCGGCTGGGGGCGGGGATGAATATCACGGCGGAGATCAAGACGGGGCGCAGGCGGGTGGTGGAATATTTGTGGAGCCCGGTGCAGCGGGTGGTTAAGGAAAGTTTTGGGGAGAGGTGAGATGGCGGGCTTGTTGGCTCTTTTGGTGCTCGGGCTTTGGGCCTGGGCTTGCGTAAGGATGACCAAAGCCTTTACACGCGCTATCGCAAACAGGTTTATTCGAATACCGAGCGCTGTGGCCGTGTTTGCGGCTTTGCTGGTGTTGCCGTTTGCGGACGAGCTCATTGCCGGGCGGCAGTTTGAAGCTCTATGTCGCGACGGGGCCGTGTTGCACATCGACAAAGAGCGCATTAAGGGCCGCAAGATCAAGCTGGCGTTCAACCCATCCAACGACCTCGTTCCAGGCATGTTGGTGCCTGTCTTGCAAACCAAGGTTCACTTCACGGACGCTGAGACGGGGGAGCTCTTAGGAAGCTATGGCAAGTACACCGCTAAGAGCGGTTTTCTCATCCGAATTATTGGGTTTTCACCCAGCACACCACTGGCGATGCGAAGTTATTGCGCGCCAAGTGAAGGTTCGCAAGAAACCGCAGCCCGATTTGGGTTTCAGATTATTAATTAAGAGGAGGAGTGAGCATGGGATAAGGGGACGCTTCCCTTTTTATCCTGGAGCGGCATGGCCCTCACCGGCAGCGCCGTGAGCAACGTGCTCACCGGCAGCGCGCAAGCCGACACGCTGAACGGCCTGGCCGGCAATGACACGCTCGCAGGCGGCGCGGGCGCCGACGCCTACCTGTTCGCCCGCGGCTCGGGCGTGGACACGGTGGTTGAGAACGACGCCACGACAGGCGTGGTGGACTACGTTCAATTCGCGGCCGAAGTCTTGCAAGCCAACGTCACGTTCGCCCGCGTGGGCAACAACCTGGAAGCGGCCATCAACGGCACGGCCGACAAGCTGGTGCTGCAAGACTGGGCGCTGGGCGCGGCGTTTCGGGTGGAGGAATACCGCTTCGGTGGCGGCACCACGCTCAGCGATGCGCAGGTGCAGGGCATGGTGCAGGCCATGGCCGCGTTTGCGGCACCCAGCGCCAGCACCGGTGATGCGGTGCGAACCGCCGACATCTGGATGGGCATGCGCAGCGATCTGCTGGCGCCATCAAGCCTTCAGAGTCGAAGGGGCCCCGCCCGCTGCTTCAAAGGGCTCCCCTTTGTCCCCTTTGATCCCCAACGGGCGGGAGTTGGCTGGCCGTGGCACGCGCCCCTACACTGGCGCTCACCCCGCATCAGGATGCAAGCACCATGGGACACGCCCTCGCAAACCCCCTGTTCACCGCCGAAGAGTTCCTGGTTTGGGATGCCACGCAGACGATCAAGCACGAGTTCTATCGCGGCGAAGTCTTCGCCATGGCGGGGGTGGAAGATCGGCATGCCACTGTGGTGCTGAATCTTGCGCTCGCGCTGCGCGCCCATCTGCACGGCACACCCTGCCGCATCTACGTCAACGAAGTGAAGCTGCGCGTGGAAGCCGCCAATTGCTACTTCTACCCCGACGTGATGGTCACCTGCAGCGTACAAGACGCCGCCCAGCCGCGCATCAAATCACAGGCGCAGCTCGTGGTGGAAGTGCTCTCGCCTTCCACCGCCGCCTACGACCGCGGTGAGAAGTTTTCGGCCTACCGCCAATTGCCCAGCTTGCAGGAATACCTGCTGGTGGACCTGGACAGCCGGCGTTGCGATCTCTATCGCAAAGGCGTTGATGGCCTGTGGGTGCTGCACCCGTATGAAGCCGGGGCCGACTTGCAACTGGCCAGCGTGAACGGGCAGGTCAGCGGCGAAGCACTGTGGGCGGACGTGGAGCCGCCCGAAGCCGAGCGCGCGTAGCGCGGAAGGCGCGATGTGGTGCGATGTGACGCTTCACCCTACTTCAACGACTCAATCAAGTCGACGTATTGCTGCTGCGCATCGGCCGTGCTCTTGCCCGCTACCGCCGCCCAGGCGTCGAACTTGGCGCGGCCCACCATGTCGGTGAAACCGGGGCGCTTGCCTTGGGCGTCGCCTTCGGTGGCCTGCTTGTACAGGGCGTAAATTTTCAGCAGGGTCATGTTGTCGGGCTTTTCGGGCAACTGCTTGCTCTCGGCCACGGCTTTGTCGAACGTTGCTTTCAGGTCGGCCATGCTTTTGCTCCTGGTGTGAATGTCTGGTGTGAATGTCTGGAAAGTCTGAATAGGCAAGCGCCATCTTAGCCAGCATCGTTGGCCTGGCCGCACCCCCCAAGGAGAAACCGATGCCCGAAGCCACCGAGCGCATGTCGCGTGTCGATCATGCCTGGCTGCGCATGGACAACGACGTTAACCTGATGATGATCGTGGGCGTGTGGCTGCTCACGCCGGGGGTCAAGCACGCTGACGTGGTGGCTCGCATCGAAGACAAGCTGCTCAAGTACCCGCGCTTCACGCAAAAGGTGGTGCAAGACGCGATGGGCGCGCATTGGGTGCACGACGCCGCGTTCGATGTGCAGCGCCACGTGGTGGCTGAAAAACTGCACCGCAAGCGCGGCCAGACACCGCGCCAGGCGCTGCAGGCGCGCGCCGGCGCGCTGGCCACCACGGCGCTCGACTTCGCCCACCCGCTGTGGCAGTTCCATGTGATCGAAGACTACGAAGGCGGCAGCGCACTCATCGCCCGCATTCACCATTGCATCGGCGACGGCATTTCGCTCATCTCGGTAATGATGTCGATCACCGACGGCGGCAGCGATCCGCCCAAACATGGGCCACGGGCTGGCAGGCCCCGCACACCGGCGCCCGATGCCGCTGAAGCCAGCGAACCCGATTGGCTCACCGACGCCATCGTCAAGCCGCTCACCGAACTGGCCAGCAAGGCGATCGGCATGTACGGCAGCGGCGTGGGCAAGTCGATGGCCGCGCTGGCCAACCCGCAATCGAGCCTGTTGGGCTCGGTGGACATGGCCAAGGTGGGCTACCGCGTGATCGGCGACGTGGCCGCGCTGGCTCTGATGGCTGACGATTCGCCCACGCGCCTGAAGGGCAAGCCCAGCGGCAAGAAGGTGGTGGCCTGGAGCGAGCCCATGCCGCTGGGTGACGTGAAGGCCGTAGGCAAGGGCCTGGGTTGCTCGATCAATGATGTGCTGCTGGGCTGCGTGGCCGGCGCCATCGGCCAGTATTTGCGCGACCAGGGCGACGACCCCACCGGCGCCGAAATTCGCGCCATGGTGCCGGTGAATTTGCGCCCGCTGGAACAGGCCTGGAAACTGGGCAACCGCTTCGGCCTGGCGCCGCTCACGCTGCCCATCGGCATCGCCAACCCCATCGCCCGCACCTTTGCCGTTCGCGCACGCATGCAGGAGTTAAAGGACAGCTACCAGCCCTTGCTCGCCTTTGCCGTGCTCTCGGTGGCGGGCTTGATGATCAAGCCGGTGCAAGACGTGATCCTGGGCCTGTTCGCCAAAAAGGCCACGGCGGTGATGACCAATGTGCCCGGCCCGGCGGTGCCGCTGAAGTTCTGCAGCGCCACGCTCAGGCAAACCATGTTCTGGGTGCCGGCGTCGGGCGACATTGGCATGGGCGTGTCGATTCTTTCCTATGGCGGCGGCGTGCAGTTCGGGCTGATCACCGACGAAAAACTGTGCCCGCACCCGCAAGACATCATCGACCGCTTCGAGCCCGAATTCGAGAAGCTGCTGCTGCTCACGGCCATGTTGCCCTGGGCTTGACTACTGGCGCAGCGCCGGTGCGCCGCTTCAAACCAGTGCTTCGTCCCGCGGCGCCGGCGCGCGCCCCTGTTCATCGCCGCGCTGGCGTGTGAACAGCTGCGCGAAAGCGGCGGGCGGCACCGCGCGCGAGTAGAAAAATCCCTGGTACTGGTCGCAACCTTCGGCGCGCACGAAGGCCAGTTGCGCGGCGTTCTCCACGCCTTCGGCCACCACGCGCAGGCCCAGGCGGTGGCCCATGGCGATGATGGCCGCGGTGAGCGTGCTGCTGGCCCCGCCGGTGTCGCAGGCGGCCAGGAAGGAGCGGTCGATCTTCAGCTCGTCGAGCGGAAAACGGTGCAGGTAGCTCAGCGAGCTGTAGCCGGTGCCGAAGTCATCGAGCGCCAATTGCACGCCCATGCGCTTGATGGTTTGCAGCGTGGCCGTGACGTCGCCGCCACTTTCGAGAATGGCCGATTCGGTCAGCTCCAGGCACAGGCTGGTGCCGGGCAAGCAGGCGTCGATCAGCGCGTCGCAAACATCGTTGGCCAGGTCGCGGCGCTGGAACTGCAGGCTCGACACGTTCACCGCCACATGCGGCAGGTTCAGTCCGGCGCTGCGCCACGCCGCCAGTTGATGCAGCGCCTGGCGCAGCACCCAGTCGCCGATCATGCCGATCAACCCGGCCTCTTCGGCCACGCCAATGAATTCATCGGGGCCGAGCAGGCCGCGCCGCGGGTGCTGCCAGCGCAGCAGCGCCTCGGCGCCGCCGATACGCCCGCTGGCCACGTGCACCTTGGGCTGGTAGTGCAGCACCAACTGGTCAAGGTCAAGCGCCTGGCGCAGCTCACGCTCAACGCCCAGCCGGTGCACCGAGCGGGCGTTGAGTTCCTTGGAATAGAAGTGCAGCGTGTTCGCGCCGGCCTCGCGGCCCTGCGCGCTGTGGCGCATGGCCACCGCGGCCTGGCGCAGCACGGTGTCGCGGTCCAGGCTGTCGGTGGGGAACACGGCAATGCCGACGCGGCAGGTGACGAAGATCTCATAGCCGCCCACCATGAAAGGCTTGGCCATCAGGTCGATGATGCGCTGCGCCACCAGGGCGGCATGGTCGGGCAGCTCCAGCACCGGCAGCAGCACGGTGAATTCGTCGCCATCACCGCGCGCCAGCACCGCGCCGCCGCCGGTTTGCGAGCGGCCCAGCACATCGCTCTCGCGCAGCGTGGTTTGCAGCCGCTGCGCCACCGTGCGCAGCAACTCACTGCCCAGGGTAGGGCCCAGCGCGTCGTTGACCTGGCGGATGCGGTCGAAGCCGATCTTCAGCACCGCACCCACGGTGTCGTAGCGGCGCGTGTGGCGCAGCGCCCAATCGAGCCGCTGCGCCACGCTTTCGCGGTTGGGCAAGCCGGTGGTGGTGTCGGTCAGGGCCAGGCGGTCGTTGTGCGCCTTTGAAGCCAGGGTGTTGCGCAGCCGCGCGCGCAGCTCGGCCGGGTCGATCGGCTTGCACAGCACGTCGTTGGCACCGTTTTCCAGCGCCTGCAAGCGCGCTCGGCGGTTGTCGTCGCTGGCCAGGGCCATCACCGGCACATGGCGCAAGACGCGGTCAGCGCGCATCCCGGCCAGCAGTTCCAGCGCGCTGGGGCCGACCATGGCCAGTTCAACGAACACCAGGTCGGGTTCGGCCTCGCGCACGCGCTGCAAAGTCAGCTCGGCGCCGGTCAGCACCTGCACCTCTTCGTAGCCGGTGGCGTGAAGAAATTCCTCCAGCGCCGCGGCGGCCAGTGGCTCGTCGTCGGCAATGACGATGCGCGCCCGCGTCAGCTCCGATGCGTCGAGCTGGCCGGCTTGCGAATCATTGAAAGCGTGTGCATTCGTCATGGGGGCAAAGGGTGTCCCCTGGCGTATCGGCCTGGCAGCGTCTGAGCTTGAGCGCCGGGCGCACCGGGCCGCGCCACGCCTGCGGCAATAAGCCAGGTTTGGCGCCCCTGTTCAGGCGCTCGGCGCCGGGGGCTCTGGGCACACTTGGCGCAATCGATCAGCCCGTTCGCGTGCCAGGTGGCGCGCGTGCATGCACGCCGCCGGCTTGCGCCCATGAACCGAGAGCCTGAAGGCACCCTTGGAAGCCGATACCCTCGACCCCGCAGCCCGCAATGGCCTGGCCCCGGCCGGTGGCCGCGCGACCACGCCCCTGTTGGCTGCGCCCGTGTTTGTGCCCGTGCATGTGCCAATGCATGTGCCCGTGCATGTGCCCGTGCATGTGCCGGTGTCTGCGCCAGCGGATGTGCCGCCCAGCGCCGTGTCATCGGCCTGCCATTTGCAGGATTCACCGGCGCTGCGCCGCTGGCTGGCGCAGCACTGCGAAGCCACCGACCAGGTGGCCGCGGCGTTGGTCATCGCCTTGCGCGACTGCGGCGCCGCCAACGAGCCCGTGGCTCATTGGCCCGCCGGCGCGAGCACGTCCAACGCCATGCTGCAGGCCGCGCGCGCCGCCGTGCAGCGCGGCCGCGCGGTGGACATTGCCCTGACCATGGCCGCCCCCGACGCCGACCACAACCGCATCATTGCCCTGCCGCTGCGTGACGGCGCGGCCACCCTGGGCGCGGTGGCCCTGGCCCTGCGCTGCCCCGACAGCGGCAGCGCCCAGGCGCAGCAAGCGGCGCTGGAAAAGGCCTGCGAGCGCCTGGGTGCGGCGCTGGCTGCGGGTGCGCCCGCGCCCACGCTGGACATGTCGGCGCAAATCCTGCATCTGCAGGCGGTCTTCATGCGCGCACCGGTCTTGGCCGATGCGGCCGCGGCGTTCTGCGCCGAGCTGGCCACGGCCTTGCGCTGCGAGCGGGTGTCCATGGGCCTGGCACAGGGCCATGACATTGAACTGCTGGCGCTTTCCAACGGCGCCCGCCCCGAAGCGGGGCACGAACTGGCCCGCCTGCTGGGCGCCACCATGCAAGAAGCGGTGGACCAGGCCGCCCGCGTGCTCTACCCCGCCCGGGTGACCGATGCCTTGCGCATCGTGCTGGCGCACGCCGAGCTGCATGCGCGCAGCGCCCACCAGTTGGCCAGCGTGCCGATGGCGCAAGACGCCGGCGGCGCCACCGCGCCGGGCGGCGTGCGCGCGGTGGGCGCCGTGCTGGCCGAACGCCGCGGCGCCGAGCCCTTCAGCGCCGGCCAACTGGCCTTGCTGGAAGGCGCGGCCGCGGCCGTGGCGCCGCTGGTGGCCATGCGTGCCCTGGCTCAGCGCACCTTCAAGGCACGGTTAGGTGACGCCGCCCAGCGCCTGGTGGCGCGCATCCAGCGCCGCGACGACCCGCTGCCCAAAGTGCTGGCCGGCGCAGCCGTGCTGGGCTTGATGCTGATGACGCTCCTGCCGGTGTCGTACCACGTTGGCGCGCCGGCGCGGCTCGAAGGTGCGGTGCAGCGCGTGGTGGTGGCGCCCAACGATGGTTACTTGCAAAAGAGCCATGTCCGCCCGGGTGACACGGTCAAGGCCGGCCAGGTGCTGGTGGAGATGGCCGACCAGGATTTGCTGCTCGAACAGCGCAAGTGGGAAGGCGCCCTGGCCCAGCACGAAAACGCCTTTGCCGCGGCCCTGGCGCGGGCCGACCGCGCGCAATTCATCATCACCCAGGGCAAGGCCGCCGAGGCGCGGGCGCAGCTCGAACTGGTGCGCCGGCAACTCTCGCGTTCACGCCTGCTGGCGCCGATTGACGGCGTGGTCATCAAGGGCGACCTGAGCCAGGCCCTGGGCGCCCCGGTGCAGCGCGGCGACACCTTGCTCACGCTGGCGCCGAATGCGCAGTACCGCATCATCATCGACGTCGACGAGCGCGACGTGGCGCTGGTCGCACCCGGCCAGCGCGGCCAGTTGGCGCTGTCGGCGCTGCCGGTGGACGGCCTGGCCTTCGAGGTCGAGCGCGTCACCCCGGTGGCGGCGGTGCGCGATGGCCGCAATGCCTTCGAGGTGCAGGCACGCTTGCTCCAGGTGCCGCCCAACCTGCGCCCGGGCCTGCAAGGCGTGGCCAAGATCGAGGCCGGTGAACGCTCGCTGTTCTGGATCGTTAGCCACCGCGGGGTGGACTGGCTGCGCATGGCGGTCTGGGGCTGGGGCTGGTAGGCCTTGCCATGACTGTTTCACTCTATTCCGCACAGTGGTACCGCGTCGCCCGCGTGCGCCCGCTGCTCAGCCCGCAAGTGCGCGTGCAGCGCCAGCATTGGCGCGATCAACGCTGGTACGTGCTCAGCGACGAAGCCAGCGGCCGCCACCACCGCATCAATGAAGCGGCGTACCAGTTCGTTGGCCGTTGCGATGGCGAGCGCAGCGTGCATGAGGTCTGGGCTGCCCTGCTGGAGCAGGTGCCCGAGCAGGCGCCGACGCAAGACGAGGTGCTGCAACTGTTGGCGCAACTGGGCGAGCTGGGGCTGATGCAGACCGACCTGCCGGGCGACACGCAGGCCCAGGCGCAAGGCCATGCGCAGCGCCAGCGTGCACGCAAGCGCGCCATGCTCAACCCGTTTTCGTTCCGCCTGCCGCTGTTCGACCCGCACGCCCTGCTCAAGCGCCACGACCGCCTGGCCAAGGCGCTGTTCAGCCCGTTGGCCGGCACGCTGTGGTTGCTCGGCGTGGCCGGTGCCGCACTGCTGGCTCTGTTGGAGGCGCCGGCCCTGGCCAGCCACAGCGCGCAGGCCTTCAGCGGCACGCGCAGCCTGCTGCTGGTGTGGCTGTGCTACCCGCTGCTCAAGACCGTGCACGAGGCCGCCCACGCCCTGGCCGTGCAACGCTATGGCGGCGAAGTGCACGAGGCCGGCCTGGGCTTGATGTTCCTGGTGCCCGCCCCTTATGTGGACGCCTCGGCCGCCAGCGCCATGACCCAACGCGTCAACCGCGCCGTGGTCGGCGCCGCCGGCGTGGCCGCCGAGCTGGCCGTGGCCGCCGCGGGCCTGCTGCTGTGGTGGCTCACGCAACCCGGCTGGGTGCATGACGCCGGTTTCGTGCTCGCCGCCATCGGCCTGGGCTCCACGCTGCTGTTCAACGGCAACCCCCTGCTGCGCTTTGACGCCTATTACGTGCTGTGCGACCTGTTCGAGCTGCCCAACCTGGCCAGCCGCAGCGCGGGCTGGTGGAGCGCCCTGCTCGGCCGGCGCCTGCTCGGCGCTCGCACCGAAGTGCCGGCCCATGCGCACAGCGAACGCAAGTGGCTCATTGCCTATGCACCGCTGTCGCTGCTGTGGCGGGTCGGCCTGTCGGTGGCGGTGGTGTTGTGGCTGGGTGGGCAATGGCTGCTGGTGGGCGTCGCCGCGCTGGCCTACGTGCTGTTCACCGTGCTGCTCAAACCACTCTCAAGCTGGGCACGCCAGGCGCTCGACGCCGCCCAACCCGGGCGTGAACAGGCCCGTGTGCGCGCCCGCCTGGGCACCGCGCTGGCCGTGCTGGCGCTGTTGCTGTTCGTGCTGCCGGTGCCGTTTTCAACCGTCGCCCCGGCGGTGGTCTGGTTGCCCGAGAAGGCCCTGGCCCGCCCCGAGGTGGAAGGCTTTGTCGCCGAGCTGCCGCTGCCCGACGGCGCCCAGGTCAAGGTGGGCGACCTGCTGGTGCGCCTGGTCAACCCCGAGCTGGTGTCCGCGCGCGAACAACTCGCCAGCCGGCTTGAAGGCCTGAAGGTCGAGCACTACCAGGTCTTGATGCGCGACCCGAATGCGGCGCAAAACCTGGCGCTCGACCTGGAGCGCACCCAGGCCGAGCTGCTGCGCGCGCAAACGCGCCTGGCGCAACTCGACGTGCGTGCGCAAACCCACGGCACCCTGGTCATGCCGCGCCAGGCCGACTGGCAGGGCGCCTTCGTGCGCCAGGGCCAGACCCTGGGCCATGTGCTGGGCGCAGAGACCTTGCGCGTGCGCGCAGCGGTGGCGCAGGCCGATGCACACCTGATCCGCCAGCGCGTCAGCGGCGCGCAAGTGCGCCTGGCCGATGCGCCGCAGCACCGCCATGCCGCCACCCTGGCCCATGACACCCCGGCGGCCACGCGCGACTTGCCCAGCGCTGCGCTGGCCGACGTGGGCGGCGGCCCCTATGCCACCGACCCGGCAGAGAAGGCCGGCACGAGAAGCCTGGAGCCGGTATTTCTGTTCGACCTGAGCCTGGCCGCCAACACCGCCTTGCATGTGGGCGCGCGCGCCTGGGTGCGCTTCGAACACGGCCACGAAGCCCTGGCCGTGCAGGGCTACCGGCGCGCCGCGCAACTGTTCCTGCAACACTTTTCACCGTCTGGCTGAATGACCACACATTGGCTTCCCATGCCCGGCCTTCTTTGGGGTGCCTACCCGCAAAGAAGGCCGCCGCGCCAGCACCTGGCGCAGCGTTGCAATGCCGCGTTGCGCTGGGCGCTGGACCTGGCGCTCGATGCCCTGCCCGGCATGCAGTCGCGCGCCGATGCCGCCTGGCTGGCCGCCCTGCGCGCCGACATGCAGGCCTTGCGCGCGACGCCGCTGCTCAACACCGCGGCCCTGCTGCGCTCCGCCTTCCTGCGCGAAGGGCTGCGCGCGGCCACGCTGCGCCGCGCCCTGGCCCTGGCCAGCCTGGCCGCCGAGCGCGAACTCGGCCTCACGCCGTTTGATGGCCAGTTGCTCGCTGCGCGCACCGTGCTCGACAACCGCCTGGCCGAAATGGCCACCGGCGAAGGCAAGACCCTGGCCGTCGCCCTGGCCGCGGCCAGCGGCGCGCTGGCCGGCATGCCGGTGCATGTGATCACCGCCAACGACTACCTGGTGGCGCGCGACGCCGCCGCCCTGGCGCCGCTGTACCAGGCCCTGGGGTTAACCGTGGGCTGCGTGGTGCAGGCCGATGCACCCGCGGCGCGCGCGCCGGCCTATGCCTGCCACATCACCTACGTGACGGCCAAGGAACTGGTGTTCGACTACCTGCGCGACGGCCTGGCCCAGGCGGGTGATGCGGCGCGGCGCGCACCCACGCTGTTGCGTGGGCTGTGCCTGGCCATCATCGACGAGGCCGATGCCATCCTGATTGATGAAGCCTGCGTGCCCTTGATTCTTTCCGCGCCGTCGCCGCAGGCCGAGCCCACCGAGCACGCACAGCAATCGCTGCAACTGGCCGGCCGGCTGCACGAAGGCTGGCATTTCAAACTCAGCCCCGACGCACTGGATGCGCGGCTCACCAGCGCCGGGCAGCAGTGGCTGGAAGAAGAAGCGCAAGGCCTGCCGCGCCTGTGGCGCAACCGCGTGCAGCGCGAGCATGCCGTGAGCATGGCCCTGGTGGCGTTGCACCTGCTGCAGCGCCAGCGCCATTACGTGGTGCGCGCAGGCAAGGTGCAGATCGTGGACGCCGCCACCGGCCGCGTGGCCGTGGGCCGCGCCTGGTCGCAAGGCCTGCAACAACTGGTGGAGCTGAAGGAAGGCTGCGCCACCACGCCGGGCCTGGTGACGCTGGCGCAGATCAGCTACCAGCGTTTCTTTCCGCGCTACCACCGCCTGGGTGGCTTGAGTGGAACGTTAAGCGAGGCGCGCGGCGAGCTGCTGCACACCTATGGTCTTTCGCTGCGGCGCATCGCGCTGCGCCAGGCTGATTGCCGCAGTGTGCTGCCTGAACGCCTGTTTGCCAGCCACGCCGCCATGTGGCCGGCGGTGGCGCACAGCGTGGCCGCGCTGCATGCGCTGGGCCGCCCGGTGCTGGTGGCCACTGACTCGGTGGCGGAAACCGAAGCCGCGGCACAGGCGCTGGCCGCGCTGGGCCTGCCGCACCGCGTGCTGCACGCCGCCGACGACGCCGAAGAAGCCCAGACCGTGGCCCTGGCCGGGCAGCGCGGCGCCATCACTGTTACCACCAACATGGCCGGGCGCGGCACCGACATCGTGCTGGGCGAAGGCGTGGCGCAAGCCGGCGGCCTGCACCTCATTTGCTGCCAGCACAACGCCAGCGCGCGCATCGACCGCCAGCTCGCCGGTCGCGCCGCGCGCCAGGGCGACCCGGGCTCGGTGCAGGTCTGCCTGTCACTGCAAAGCCACTTGCTCGCGCCCAGCCTGCACCCGGCCGCGCGTGCCGTGCTGACGTTGGCGGCGGCACAGACGGCCGCGCACTGGCCGGCCTGGGCGGTGCGCGCCCTGCGCCGCGCGCCGCAGCGCCAGCGCGAGGCCGC
>JAYUPO010000086.1:0-4947 GCA_043760085.1 Burkholderiales bacterium | reverse complement strand
GTGCCAGACGTGAACATGCGCTTGAGTCTATCGCAGCGAATTCCCCAAATATCGCGCAAGAGAGCGCGGCTACTTCCTCGGGTTGTCCTTGGCCCATTGGCCCAGCGCGGCCAGCGTGCGCTCAACATGCTTGTTAGGGTTCAGGCTCAGGTAGCTATAGGCCACCTTGCCGTTGGGCGCGATGATGTAGCTGATGCGGTTGGCATAGTCGGGCCGCGTTTGCATCGCGGCGTCGAAGGCCTTGATGACGGTCTTCTTCTCGTCCGCCGCCACCGGGAACTTGCTCTGGCAGGCCTGCACCGAAAACTTGGTGATGGTGCCAACGTCGTCAGCCGAAACACCGATCACGCTGGCCCCCAGCGACTCGAACTTTTCAATCGCCTCGGCGAACTGGCGCGCCTCGATCGAGCAGCCTTCGGTGAACGCGGCGGGAAAGAAGTACAACACCACCGGCCCCTTGGCCAACTGGTCGGCCAGGGTGTACTGGAACACCTTGCCGCCCATGGCCGCTGGCACCGTGAAATTGGGCGCCGTGTCACCCACGTCGAGCGCGGCCTGCGCCGTTGAACCGAGGGCACTCACCATGCACATCACTGCAACGCTGCGCTTCATTGCCCACTCCTTGTTCTGCTCGCCATTGCGGCTGGCATCTTGCCAGAACGGGCCGGCCCGCGCGCTGGCGGGGTTGCTCTGCGCCCTGGCGTTAACCGGCTGCGGCAGCCTGCCCAGCGCCGTGGAGCGCCCGCCCTCCACGGCCCTGGCGCCGCGCGCCGACGGCGAGCTGGCGGCGCTGGCGCGCAACTCCACCCCGCCCGGCGCGCAAGGGCAGTCGGGCCAGTCCGGTTTCAGGCTGTTGCCGCTGGGCAGCTACTCGCTGGACACGCGCTTGCAGCTCATCCAACGCGCCCGGCACAGCCTGGACGTGCAGTACTACGTGATCGAGAACGACGCCACCGGCCGCACCCTGCTGCGCGAGTTGCGCAACGCCGCGCGCCGCGGCGTGCGCGTGCGCCTGCTGGTGGACGACCTGTTCACCGCGCACACCGACGCGCTGCTGCTGGCCCTGGCGCACGAGCCCAACATGCAGGTGCGGCTGTTCAACCCGTTTTGCTGCAACCGCGCCTCCACCGTGGGCCGCTTCCTGGGCTCGGTGCAGGACATCTATCGCCTGAACCACCGCATGCACAACAAGCTGTTCATCGCCGATGGCCTGGCCGCGGTGGCCGGCGGGCGCAACATTGCCGACGAATATTTCATGCTCCATGCCAGCGGCAACTTCGTCGATATGGACACCTTCATCCTCGGCGCCGTGCTGCCCGAGCTGCAAGCCCTGTTCGACAAGTACTGGAACAGCAATGTCGTCTACCCGGTGCAGGCCCTAGTCAAGGACGCCGTCAATCCAGCGCAAACCCTGGCCGCCTTCGAAGCCGCCACCGCGGGCCCGCCGCTCAAGCTCGACCTGCCGGCCAGCGATGTGCTGGGCTACGGCCCCTTGCGCGAAGACTTCGACGCCGGGCGCACCGGCCTGGTGTGGGCGCCGGCACGCGCCTTTGCCGACCCGCCCAACAAGCGCGACACACTCAGCGCCGAAGAAGCCGCGCTGCAAAGCGTGTCGTATGAAGTGCGCATGAAGATCTGGGCCGCGGCCGATGAACTCGTCATCACCAGCCCCTACCTGATCCCAGGCCCGCTGGGCATTGGCGCATTTGAAGCGTTAGGCAAGCGCAAGGTGCAGGTCACCTTGTTGACCAACTCGCTGGCCGCCACCGACGAGCCGCTGGTGCACACCGGCTATGCGCGCTACCGCGAGCGGCTGCTGCGCTACGGCGTGGAGCTGTATGAACTCAGCCCCGAGCGCACCCGGCGCGGCAAGCGCCTGGGCGTGTTCGGCTCGTCGCTGGGCCGGCTGCATGCCAAGACCGCCATCGTCGACAAGCGCACCGTGTTCATCGGCTCGATGAACCTGGACCCGCGCTCGCAAACCCAGAACACCGAACTCGGCCTGTTCATCGACAGCCCCGATCTGGCCAAGGAGCTGGCGCGCGTCATCACCATCAGCAAGACGCAAAGCGCCTACCGCTTGCGCCTGAACCCGAACACGCAAGCCATTGAATGGCAAGGCAGCGGCGACGAGGGTGATGTGGTCTACACCAGCGAGCCCGAGACGAGCTTCTGGATGAGGCTGCACAACTTGTTGATAGCGCCGTTCGTGCCCGAGCAATTGTTGTGAGGGCGGCTGCGGCCCTGATGGCGCGCGCGGCACCTGCAAGCCGAAACTGCAAACCGAAACTACAAACCGAACGCGAACACCTTCTTCGGCCCGTAGCCGTTGAAGGTGCCGCTGCCCCAGAAGACCATGCCGTCGGCGATGCTGGGCGCGGCGTTGCAGGCGCCGCCGCTGGCGTGCGTCCACAGCGGCTTGCCGGTCTTGGCGTCCAGCGCGTAGAAGCTGCCACGGGTTGCATCCAGGTTGCAGCCGAAGACCACGCCGTTGGCCACCGCCACGGCGGCCTCGGCGCGGCTGCCCAGCGGGTCGGGGGTGGTCCACAACACGGCGCCGGTCTTGCGGTCCAGCGCGGCCCAGCCGCCGGCCGTGGTGCTGCTGCCATTCTTCAGTCTCCAGGGCAATGGTGCCTGGCCGGCCCCCGTGGGCCCGCTGTTGGCCAGGGCCACATAGACGCGCTGCGCATCGCTGGCCGAGCCCCATTGCATGCCGCCGGTGGTGCCGGGCGGGCCGGCCTGGGTGGCCCAGGCCAGGGCGCCGGTGTCGGCCCTGAAGGCCCAGAACACGCCGCTCTTTTGCCCCGCGCCCACCAGGCTGCTGCCCTTGGGCCCCGCGCCGGGCAGCAGCATCGGGCCCTGGGCGAAATCCCAATCCGGCCCCACCGGGTGTGGGCAGTTGTCATTGGGCGGCAAGACGAAACCAGGCAGGCTCAGGCCGCAGCCCATGTTCCAGGTGTCGTGCGGCAGGCCGCGCGCGGCCCACTTCACCGCGCCGTTGGCAAGGCCCAGCGCCACGATGGCATCCACATGGTTGGCCGGGCTCATGCAGGTGGCTGGCGCGCCGTTGTTGTTCAAACAGTCCAGCACGGTTTGCGGCACGGCGTAGTTGTTGCCCGTGGCCACATAGGCCGTGTCGCGCTGGGCATCCACCGCCACCGTGCTGCCCCACACGGCGCCGCCAAAGTAGCCCGGCGGCACCATGAAGGTCTGCCACTTGATGGCGCCGCTGGCCACGTCAAGCGCCACCACGCTGCCCCGGAACTGGAACTGCCAGCCCGCGGCCGCGCTGGTGAAGCCGGCTGCGGTTTCTTCGGCGCTGGCCACGCCCACCAGCACCAACCCCTTGGCCACCACGGCCGACTGCGTGATGACGGATCGGGGCGTGGCATCCACCTGCGTGGCCCACAGCAGGCTGCCGCTGGTCTTGTCGATGGCCAACACCCGCGCACCCTGGCGCACATCGGCCGCGAGCCTGCCGCTCATGTTGCCCAGGATCAGCGCGTTGCCGCTCAGGGCCGGTGTGGCGCGCGCGAAGTCGCCTGCGATGCCGGTGATGTCGGCCAGGCGCCGCTTCCACACCTGCGCGCCGGTGGCGCGTTCGAGCTTGTAGAGATAACCGGCCGAGTCGGGAAAGTACAGGTGGGTGGCGTCAAGCGCGGGGCTGGCGGTGACGTCGCCTTCCGTGTTGACGGCCCAGTGCAGACGCAAGGCATGGGCATTGCGCACCGTGATCTGCGTCTCGGCGCTTTGGTGGCGCGAGTTCAACAGGTCGCGCCCGGCGCTGGGCCAATCGGCGGCGCCGGCCAGGCCGGTGGCCAGAGTGGTGGCCAAACTGGTGGCGATCGTGAAAGTTGCTTTGCTGGCTGCATTCATGTCGGGGCTCCCTGCGCCCTGCCGGCCAGCGCGCAGCGTGGCCGGCTCTCGGGCGCGCAGCATTTGTAGCAGGGCCCGGGCGCTGCAACCGGGGGTGCCCGCCCCCGTGTTCGCAGGTTGACACGCTGCGGTGCCCGTTGTGCTCGCTCAGGCCGAAACCACCGCAATGCCCTTGAGCTGGCCGGCCTGGGCAGGGCCCACCGGGCGGGGGTAACGCGTTGGGTTGAAGCGGTGCAGCAACTCGGCCTCGCGCACGCGCGCCAGGGTGATGTTGGCCAGCTTCACATGGCCGAAGCCACGCATGCTCAAGCCCAGCTTGGCCCACTGCATGGCCAAGGTGATGTTCTCAGACGTTAACTGCGGCAGCAGTTCGCGCACGCGCGCTTCAAACTGATCAATCAATTCGCGTTCCAGCCGGCGCTCGGCGCTGTGGCCGAAAGGGTCAGCCCAGGTGCCGCGCAGGCCCTTGGCGCGGGCCAGCAGCTTCAACACCGGCAGCAACCACGCGCCGATGCGCAGCTTGCGCGGCGGCTGGCCGTTGCGCGGGCGCGCCAGCAGCGGCGGGGCCATGTGGAATTCGATGCTGAACTCGCCTTCGAACTGATCATGCAGCGCCTGCATGAAGGCCGGCTCGGCGTACAGGCGGGCGACTTCGTACTCATCCTTGTAAGTCATCCGTTTCGTTAAACTGGCGGCCACGGCGCGGGTGAAGGGCAGAGAGGCATCGCCGCCGAGCGCTTCTTCGCGTTGCTGCACGGCCTGCATCACCGCCATGAAGCGCCCGGCCCAAGCCGTGTTTTGGTAAGCCGTGAGCTGCTGCACCTGCGCCGTCAGCCGGGCGGCAATGGGCTCCTGGGCCGGGGGCGCCGCCACCGGCGCGGCGCGCAGCGCCTGCAACGCCAACGGCGCGCCAGCCGCCAGCCGGCCCAGCGCAAACGCCGCCAGGTTGGCCGGCACCGCCACAGCGTTCAATTCGATGGCGCGTTGCAACGCTTCCAGGCTCACCGGCACCAGCCCGCGCTGCCAGGCAAAACCCAGCGCCAGGATGTTGGCCACGATGGTGTCGCCCAG
>JAYUPO010000085.1:0-13787 GCA_043760085.1 Burkholderiales bacterium | reverse complement strand
CAGGCGCACGGAACGCGCTGATATAACTGCGCGGTGCATCGGGCATGCTGGCCAGCGGGAACATGACGAAGAAATTCACCCGCATCGAACCCCAGTCCACCTTGCGCAGGCTGGTCACCCGCCCCTGCAAGGTATGGCCGCCGGCGTCGAAGCGCAGGCGGTCACCCAGCTTGATGCCCAGCGACTTGGCCAGGCCTTCCTCCACGCTCAAGGCATCGGCCTGCCCGGGCTGCCAGGCCCCAGCCACCACCTGGTTGTGGTAGGGCAAGGCCAGGCCGTGGCTCAGGTTGAATTCGCGCTCGACGCTGCGCCGGGCGCGTTCATCGGGCAGGTTTTGTGGGCTGATGGCTTGCTCGTTGATCGCCACCAGGCGGCCACGGATCATGGGAAAGAAGTCGAACCTGGCCACGCCGGCGTTGGCCAGCGCAGCGCGAAATGCGGCGGCCTGTTCGGGCTGGATGTTGATGACGAAGCGGTTCGGGGCGTCGGCCGGCGTGGCCTTGCGCCAACTGTCGACCAAGTCGGTGCGCAGCAGCACCAGCAGGATCAGCGCCATCAAACCCACTGCCAGCGCTGCCACCTGGATCACCGAAAAAACCGTGCGCGAAGCGAGCTGCCGCGTGGCCAGCAGCAGCCAGCGCGGCGCGCGCGCTTCGGGCACGGCACGCTTGAGCAGGGCCACGGCGGCCCAGGCGGCCAGGGCAAACACGGCCACGGCCGCGGCAAACCCGCCCACGGTGATGAGGCCCAGCACGCGGTCTTGCGCCAGCGCCAGCAACAGTGCGGCAAAGCCCAACGCGCCCAGCGCCAACACGCCCAGCGGCGCCGCCTTCAGGCCACCCAGGTCGCGGCGCAGCACGCGCAGCGGCGGCACGCGGGCGAGCTGCAGCACCGGCGCCAGGCCGAAACCTAACAGCAAGGTCAAGCCCACACCCAGGCCATACAGCGCCGGTTGCCAGCCCGGTGGCGGCAAGGCCGTGTCCATGAACGAACGCAGCAGCGCCACGAAGCCCAGGTGCACCAGGCCGCCGGCCGCCACCCCGGCCAGGCTGGCCGCCACGCCCAGGGCGACGAACTCCAGCGTGTAGGCCCAGGCGATGCGCGCCTGGCTCAAACCCAGCACGCGCAGCATGGCGCAGTCATCCAGGTGCGCCTGGGCGAAGTCGCGCGCCGCGATGCCCACCGCCACCGCCGCCAGCAAGGCCGCAAGCAAGGCCACCAGGTTGAGGAAAGACTTCGCGCGATCCAGCGTCTGGCGCATTTCGGGCCGGCCGGCTTCAAACGATTCGAGCCGCAGGCCGCGCGGCGCCTGGGTCTTGATCGTGGCTTGGGCCCAGGTGGTGAACTCGCCCACGGTGGCGTCGCGCCCCGGCGGCGCGGCCACGGCCAGGCGGTAGGTCACGCGGCTGGCGGGCTGGATCAGCGCGGTGGCGGCCAGGTCGGCCTCGTTGAGCAGCACCCGCGGTGAAAACGCCATGAAGCCGGCGCCACGGTCGGGCTCGATGACGATGATCTGCGCAATGCGCAGCGCCGCGTCGCCGAGCAACAAGTCGTCGCCCACTTGCAGGCCCAGGGCACCGAGCAAGGCCGGGTCGACCCACACCGTGCCGGGCTGTGGCGCAGCGGCCAGGCTTTGTTCCGGCGCCGTGGCCCCGGCCTTCACGCGCAGGCTGCCGCGCAGCGGGTAGGCGTTGCTCACCGCCTTCACCGACACCAGGCGCGCCGCGCCGCCGCGCTCGTCGCGCGCGCGGCCCATGCTGGGGAATGTGGTCATGCGCGCGGCCACCAGCCCCAGCTCGGCGGCCTTGGCGGCAAAGGCCGGCGGCGCGGGCTGGTCGCTGGCGACGATGGCGTCGCCGCCCAGCAGTTGCCGCGCGTCACGCGCCAACGCGGCGTTCAGGCGGTCGGCAAAAAAGCCCACCGCGGTGAGGGCGGCCACGGCCAGCAGCACCGCCAGGGCCAGCAGGCGCAACTGGCCGGCCGCGGTGTCGCGCCGCATCTGGCGCCAGGCCAGGGCCCAGACAGAAGGAGCCAGCGGCGCGAAGCGGGGGTCAGGGGCAGTCGCCATGGGGCGCGACGGTAACGCACTGCAATGCTCTATTGCCGCGGGCGGAACAATGCCTCGGCGCCGCGCTGAAATAATCGCGCCCATGAACAACCTGCCTACCCTGTACATCTCCCATGGCTCGCCGATGACGGCGCTGGAGCCGCGCGCAGCCGGCGCCTTCATGCAACGCCTGGGCCCGGCCATCGACCGCACCTTCGGCCGGCCCAAGGCCGTGCTGGCGATTTCAGCCCACAGCCTGATGCGCGAACCCGTGCTGCTGGGCGCCGCGCAGCACCAGGCGGTGTACGACTTCGGCGGCTTCGATGAACGCCTGTACCAAATGCGCTATGACGCACCGGGCGCGCCTGCGCTGGCGCAGCAGGTACAACGTTTGATTCAAGCCGCCGGCCTGCCGGCCAATGTGGTGGCAGAAGGCGGGCTGGATCACGGCATCTGGACGGTGCTGAAGTTCGCCTGGCCCGCTGCCGATGTGCCCGTGCTGCCGCTGGCCTGGGTGCCCGGCTGGGCGCCGCAAAAGCAATTCGAGCTGGGCCAGGCGCTGGCCACGCTGGCCGCTGAAGGCGTGCTGGTGTTGGGCAGCGGCAGCATCACGCACAACCTGAGGCGGGTGTTTGCCGATGGGCTGAACAGCGGCGTGGATCGGCCCGAAATTCCGCAGAGCGCGGCGTTCCGGCAGTGGCTGCTGGAGCGCAGCGCGGCGCGCGACTGGGACGCCTGGTGCGCCTACCGCACCCTGGCGCCGCACGCCGTGGACATGCACCCCACCGACGAGCACCTGCTGCCCTGGTACGTGGCCGCGGGCGCAGGGGGGCGCGAGGCGGTGCCGCTGCGCCTGCACGAGAGCATCACCTGCGGCTGCCTGGGCATGGACGCCTATGCCTTCGGGCCGCAGGCCGCGGCCATGCTGGCGGCGCTGCAGTAACCCTGGAAACAGCAACGGTTCAGGTCACTGGCTCTTGGGCAGCGTGCCCACCACGCCAGGCACGAAGTAGTCCATCTTCGCCAGGGCCTCGTCGCTCATCACGCCGCCGGCCAGGCGTTCATGGCCTTCGCGGTCGGCGATGCGGCCCGAAAAGGGGTGGAAGTGCCCGGCGCGAATCTGCGCCTCGCGCTCGCGTACCTTGGCCGCGCCGGCCGCGGGCACATCGGCGCTCAGCGGCGCCAGGGCAATGAAACCTTCATTCATGCCGCCCCACACCGGGCGCGGCGACCAACTGCCGGCGAGCACCGCGCGCGCCACGCCGGTGTAGTACGGCCCCCATTGGTGCAGCACCGACGTGAGCTGCGCCCTGGGCGCGAACTTGCGCATGTCGCTCTGGTAGGCCACCAGCTTCACGCCCCGCTCTTCGGCCACCTGGGGCACGGCGGGCGAGCCGGAATGGTTGGTCAGCACGTCAGCGCCCTGGTTGATGAGCGTGATGGCGGCTTCGCGCTCGCGCGCCGGGTCGAACCAGGCGTTCAACCACAGCACCCGCACTTCGGCCTGGGCGTTCACCTCGCGCATGCCGCGCGCGAAGGCGTTGATGCCTTGAATGACCTCGGGCAAGGGAAATCCCGCCACGTAGCCCGCTACGCCGTTCTTGCTGGCCGCGCCCGCCACCAGGCCGGCCAGGTAGCGGCCTTCGTAGTAGCGCGCGTTGTAGGTGTTGAGGTTGGGCGCGGTCTTGTAGCCGCCGGCATGCTCAAATCGAACGTTAGGAAATTCCGCCGCCACGCGCAGGGCCGGCTCCAGGTAGCCGAAGCTGGTGGCGAAGATCAACCGGTGGCCCTGTGCGGCCAGGTCGCGCATCACGCGCTCGCTGTCGGCGCCTTCGGCCACGGCTTCGACGCGCGTGGTCTGCACCGCCGCACCGAGCGCCTTTTCAAGCGCCAGGCGGCCCTGCTCGTGTTGGTAGCTCCAGCCCGCTTCGCCCACGGGGCTGACGTAGACGAAGGCCACTTTCAGCGGTGGTGCGATTTGGGCTTGGGCATTCACACACACGGCAGCGGCAAGCAAAGCTGCGCCGATGAGGTTTTTGTACATGGTGTTCCTCGACATGGCCACGAAATGAAACGCGGCCGGTGTGGCAGCCGGCCGCGGTGGGAGCGAGTTGAGATTTTAGATGTCGAAGGCAGCGTCCACCTGGTCGATCCAAGCCGCCTTCTGCGCTGCCGCGGCAAAACTGGCCTCAAAGCTGTTGCGCAGCAATTGCCTGGCCTGCGCAGCGCCCAACTGCGGCAGCGCGTCGAAGGTCTGCACCAGGTTGTCGTTGATGTAACCACCGAAGTAAGCCGGGTCGTCGGAGTTCACCGTGGCGCACAAGCCGGCATGCAGCAACGCAGGCAAGCAGTGCTGCGCCAGGTTGTCGAACACGCGCAGCTTCACGTTCGACAACGGGCACACCGTCAGCGGCATGCGCAGCGCGGCCAGGCGCGCCACCAGGGCAGCGTCTTCCAGGCAGCGCACGCCGTGGTCGATGCGCTCGACCTTCAGCACGTCGATGGCCGCGCTGATGTAGGCCGGCGGCCCTTCCTCGCCGGCGTGGGCCACGGCGCGCAGGCCCAGCGCGCGGCAGCGTGCGAAAACGCCGGCGAACTTTTCAGGCGGGTGGCCGCGCTCGGAGCTATCGAGGCCCACGCCGACGATGTGCCGCAGGTGCGGCGTGGCCTGCTCCAGCGTGGCGAAGGCCGCCGCTTCGCTCAGATGGCGCAGGAAGCACATGATCAACAGCCCGCTAACGCCAAGTTGCGTGCGCGCATCGGTGCAGGCACGCGCCAGGCCGTTGATCACCGTGGCAAACGGCACGCCGCGATCGGTGTGGGTCTGCGGGTCGAAAAAGAGTTCGGCGTGCACCACCTGGTCGGCCGCGGCGCGGCGGAAGTAGGCCATCGCCATGTCGTGGAAATCGGCCTCGGTGAGCAGCACGCTGGCGCCGGCGTAGTAAATGTCCAAAAAACTTTGCAGATCGCTGAACGCATACGCCGTGCGCAGCGCGGCCACATTGGGGTAGGCCAGGCTCAAGCCGTTGCGCTGCGCCAGGGCAAAGATCAGTTCGGGTTCGAGCGAGCCTTCGATGTGGATGTGCAGCTCGGCCTTGGGCGCGCGGCGCAGGGTGCTGGCCAGGTCTTGTGCAGCGGCGGCGGTCATGACGTGTACTCCGGCTTGAGGCTGTGATTGCGGGAGTGTGTCAAATCTCACGGCCGCAGCCGGCCAGCAAGCGGCCTGCGCCCAGAATGCGGGGGGCGGCGCCCGACACTGCGCGCCCACGGCGTGCCATGCTCGCCGTTTCAATTTCAACCAAACCAAGAGGAGTTTTGACCATGTCCGTTCGTTTCCTGGCCGCCGGCACCGCCGCTTTGATCCTGGCCCTGGCGCCGCTGGCGCAAGCCCAGCAGGCCGCGTCGGCTCCCGCCGCAGCCCCGGCTCCTGCCGCAACTGCCACCCCCGCCACCAAACCAGCCGCAGCCGCGGCCGCCACAAAGGCCGCTGCGGGCGATGTCTCTGAAGGCAAGCTGGCCTACTACGGCGCCAAGTTCGCCGGCCGCAAGACCGCCAGCGGCGAGCGCTTCAACCCGGCTGCCATGACCATGGCGCACAAGACCCTGCCCTTCGGCACGATGGTGAAAGTGACCAACCTGAAGACCAACAAGAGCGTGGTGGTGCGCGTGAACGACCGCGGCCCGACCCAGCCCGACCGTGTTGGCGACGTCTCGCGCGGCGCTGCGGCCAAGCTGCGCATGCTCAAGTCGGGCGTGGTGGATGCCAAGTTTGAAGTGGTGGGCATGGCCAAGGCGCGCAAGGGCGGCAAACGCATGACGAAGGCCTGATCAGCCTTCAGCGCTGACGCCGAAAGCGCCGCCGCGGCACCTGCCCGGCGGCGTTTTTCATGCTGCACGGGGAACCCGCCGCTACGACCCCGCAACGAACGGTTTGCCCAGCGACGCCGGCATGTTCACGCGGATGAAGTTGGCGTTGCGTGAAATGAGCACCAGCACCACGATGGTGGCCAGGTAGGGCAGCATGCTGAGGAACTGGCTCGGCACATCCACCCCCTGGCCTTGCAGGTGGAACTGGAGCATGGTGACGCCGCCGAACAGGTAGGCCCCCAGCAGCAGGCGTGCCGGGCGCCAGGTGGCGAAGGTGGTGAGGGCCAGGGCGATCCAGCCCTTGCCGGCGATCATGCCTTCCACCCACAGCGGGGTGTAGATCAACGACACATAGGCCCCCGCCAGGCCGCACAACGCCCCGCCCAGCATCACGCTGGCCAGGCGGATGCGCCGCACCGGGTAGCCCAGCGCATGCGCCGCTTCGGGTGATTCGCCCACCGCACGCAGCACCAGGCCGGCGCGCGAGCGATACAGGAACCAGCTCAAGCCGATCGTTAGCACGATGGCCAGGTAGACCATGGGGTGCTGCTTGAACAGGGCCGGGCCGATGAACGGCAGCTCGGCCAGCCCGGGGATGTCGAACGACGCACGCTCGGGCAATTTTTCCTGCGTGAAGCGAATGCCCGCGAAGGCCGAGAAGCCGGCGCCGAACAGGCTCAGTGCCAGGCCGGTGGCGTACTGGTTGGCGTTCAGCCAGATCACCAACACGCCGAACAGGGCCGCCAGGGCGGCGCCCGCTGCGGCCCCGGCCAAAAAGCCCAGGGCGTCGCTGCCGGTCATGACCACCGTGCCAAAGCCGGCCATGGCGGCCACCAGCATCATGCCCTCGGCACCGAGGTTGACGATGCCGGCGCGTTCATTGATCAGCAGCCCCAGGCCAGCGATGGCCAGCACGGTGCCCGCATTCAACGTGGCCGCCAGGAGCAGTGCCAGGCCTTCCATGTCAACCCCTCTTGATGCCGCTGAAACGGACTCGGTAGTGAACCAGCGTGTCGCACGCCAGCAGCGCGAACAGCAGCAAGCCCTGGAACACGCCGGTCAGCGCCTTGGGCAGGCCCAGGCGTGACTGGGCCAGTTCGCCGCCGATGAAAAACATGCTCATCAACACCGCCGCAAAGACGATGCCCACCGGGTGCAGCCGGCCGACGAAGGCGACGATGATGGCGGCGAAACCGTAGCCGGCCGGCACATGCGGCGTGAGTTGGCCCAGCGGCCCGGCGGCTTCCAGCGCGCCGGCCAGGCCGGCCATGCCGCCCGATGCGAGCAACGCCGTCCACAACGCCGTGCGCGACGAAAACCCGGCATAACGCGCGGCTGCAGCGGCCAGCCCGCCCACCTGCAATTGAAAGCCGCGAAAGCTGCGGAACATGAAGACCCAGGCCAGCGCCACCGCGGCCAGCGCCAGCCACACGCCGATGTTGGCGCGCAGGCCATCCACCAACCGCGGCACCTTGGTCACGGCCGCAAAGGTGATGGTCTGCGGGAAGTTGTAGCCCTGCGGGTCTTTCCAGGGGCCGTACACCAGGTAGGCCAACAACAATTCGGCCACGTAGACCAGCATCAGGCTGACCAGGATTTCCGTGGCGTTGAAACGGTCGCGCAACATTGCCACGATGCCCGCCCACACCATGCCCCCGGCCACGCCGGCCAGCAAGATGGGCACCACGATGAAGCGGCTGCTTTGCGCATCGGCCTGCATGGCCACCCAGCCGGCGCACAAGGCGCCCAGGATGAACTGCCCCTCGGCGCCGATGTTCCACACATTGGCGCGAAAGCACACCGCCAGGCCGAGCGCGATCAACACCAGGGGCGTGGCCTTGACGCTGAGTTCAGACAAGGCATACAGGCTCTTCACCGGCTCGACGAAAAACATCTGCAAGCCCTTGACCGGGTCTTTGCCCAGGGCCATGAACAACACGACGCCGATCACCACCGTGATGGCCAGCGCCAGCAGCGGGGAACCCGCCGACATCAGCTTCGACGGCTGCGGCCGCGCTTCAAGTTTGAGCATCGGCGGCCTCCCGCGCCCACAGGCCGCTCATCCATTCGCCAATCTGTTCGATGCTGGCCTGCGCCGTGGCCACGCTGGGTGACAAACGCCCCTGGGCGATGACCACCAACCGGTCGCTGATTTCGAACAGCTCGTCCAGCTCTTCGCTCACCACCAGCAGCGCGCAGCCCTCGTCGCGCAGCTTGAGCAACTCGTTGCGGATCAACGCTGCCGCGCCGACGTCCACGCCCCAGGTGGGCTGCGACACGATCAGCACTTTCGGCCGGGCGTCGATCTCGCGCCCGACGATGAACTTTTGCAAGTTGCCGCCGGACAGCGAGCGCGCCGCCGCGCCCGCGCCACCGCACTTGACCGTGAAGCGCGCGATGATGTCTTCGGCCAGCCGGCGCACCCGCCGCACATGCAGCCACCCCAGCCGCGACACGGTGTGGGTGCGCGTGAGCAGCGTGTTCTCGGCCAGCGACAGCGTGGGCACCGCGCCGCGGCCCAGGCGTTCTTCGGGCACGAAGTTCAGGCCCAGGGCGCGCCGCACGCGCGGCGAACGCGCCGCGATGTCGTGGCCGAACAGGCTGATGCTGCCGGGCGCGGCGCGCGTGTCTTCACCCGACAGCGCGGCCATCAGTTCCTGCTGGCCATTGCCCGAGACACCGGCCACGCCGACGATCTCGCCGGCGTGCACATTGAGCTGGATGTTTTTCAGTGCGGTACCGAAGGGCGACTGCCGGGCCAGCGTGAGGCCGCGCACCTGCAGCGCCAGCGCACCGGCGCGCTGCGTGCGGTGCTGCAAAGCGGGCGGCTCGGCACCGATCATCAGCCGCGACAGGCTGGCGTTGCTCATCTGCGCCGGGTCAACCTCGCCGGCCACGCGGCCGCCGCGCAGCACGGTGCAGTGGTGGCACAGGGCCCGAATCTCGTCGAGCTTGTGGCTGATGTACAGGATGCTGCAGCCCTGGGCGGCCAGCCGGCGCAGCGTGACGAAGAGCTTGTCCACCGCCTGCGGCGTGAGCACCGAGGTGGGCTCGTCGAGGATCAGCAACTGCGGGTTGGTGAGCAGCGCGCGCACGATCTCCACGCGCTGGCGTTCGCCCACGCTGAGGGTGTGCACCGGGCGCTGCGGGTCTACCTCCAGGCCATAGGTGCCGGCCACTGCGGTGATGCGCGCACTGACCTGCGCCAGCGTGAGCGCCTTGCCCAGGCCCAGCCAGACGTTCTGCGCCGCGGTGAGCGTGTCGAACAGGCTGAAGTGCTGGTAGACCATGCTGATGCCCAACTGCCGCGCATGCGCCGGCGAGGCCACCTGCACGGCCTGCCCGTTCCACAGCATGCGCCCGGCGTCAGGCCGCACCGCGCCGTAGATGATCTTCATCAGCGTGCTCTTGCCGGCGCCGTTCTCGCCCAGCACGGCATGAATCTCGCCCGGTTTCACGCGCAGGTTCACACCATCGTTGGCGCGCACCGCGGGGTATTGCTTGCTGATGCCTTGAAGCTCCAGCCTCAGCACGGCAGGCCTTGCGGGGTTGGCGGCAATTGCGGCAGTTGCGCCTGACCGGCGACATAGGTTTGCACCAGGTCGCGTTCATCGCCCAGCATGAGCCAGGCAAAGACGCGCTCGTGCAGGTGCTGCGCGCGTTCCTGGCGCTGGCGCGCCACATCGCTCGTGGCCCAGCGCCACAGGCAAAAGTCGGCCATGTGGCCGGGCTCCAGGCTGCCGATCTCATCACCCAGGCCCAGGTTCAGCGCGGCGCCGCGGGTGGCGGCATGCAGCAGTTGCCAGGCACTCATCCGATCACCCTGCAAAGCCTGCACCTGGTAGGCCGCGGCCAGGGTGCGCTGCATGGACAAGCTGGTGCCGCCACCGACATCACTGCCCAGGCTGACCTTGACCCCCGCGTCGCGCGCCTGCGCCCAGTTGAACAAGCCGCTGCCCAGGAACAGGTTGGAGCCGGGGCAATGCACCAGCTGCGCGCCGCTGTCGCGCAGCACCGCACGGTCGGTGTCGTCGAGCCAGATGCCATGCGCCAGCACCGAGCGTTCGCCCAGCAGGCCGGCACGGGCATACACGTCGAGGTAACTTCTTGCCTGCGGGAACAGTTCGGCCACCCAGCGCACTTCGGCTTCGTTCTCGGCCACATGCGTTTGCATGGTCAGGCCCGGGTACGCCGCGAGCAGGCGGCCGGCCATCTGCAACTGCGCGGCGCTGCTGGTGGCGGCGAAGCGCGGCGTCAGCGCATAGGCGATGCGGCCGCGGCCGTGCCAGCGTTCGATAAGGTCAACGCATTCGCGCTCGGCCTGGCCCAGGCTGGCGTCGCACAGCGCTGCCGGCGCATGGCGATCCATCAGCACCTTGCCGGCAATGAGCCGCATGCCGCGCGCATGGGCCTGCTCGAACAGCGCTTCGCACGCTGCGGCGTGCACCGTGGGAAACACCAGCGCCGTGGTGGTGCCGTGCGCCAGCAGCGCGCGCACGAACTGCTGCGCGCTGGCCTGCGCCACGGCCGCATCAGCCAGCGCCGCCTCAGCCGGGAAGGTGTAGGTGTTGAGCCAGTCGAGCAGTTGCGCGCCCCACGAGGCAACCACCGGCACTTGCGCGCTGTGCACATGGCTGTCGATGAAGCCCGGCAGCAGCAGGTGCCCACTGCGGTCGACACACGGCCACAGCGCGGCATCGGGTGCGTCGCGCTGCACGCTGTGGATGCGCCCGCCCTGCACCAGCAGCCAGTGCGCGGGGCGAAAGCGCACGGCGGCGGCATCAAGCTGCGCCGCTGCGGGCTCGGCGGTGAAGTCGAGCAGGTCGGCGCAAATGGCCAGGCGGGTCATGGGCCCAACCTCAAGCCCGACAGCCACCTGGCCAGCGCCGCTGCGGCCACTGCGGCTTACTTGCTCGCGGGCACCTTGCCTTCAACACCCTTGATGTAGAAGTTGATGCCGCTCATGAACTTGTCATCAGCGGTGGCGCCAGCAGCCAGGATTTGCTTGCCGTCGCTGCCCATGATCGGGCCCTTCCAGATGGCAAAGCTGCCATCCTTCAAGCCCGCCTTGGCGGCGGCGACCTTGGCCTTCACATCGGCCGGCACCTTGTCGCTGATGCTCACGATGTCGATCGCGCCTTCCTTCACGCCCCACCAGGTGTTGCCGCCGCTGGCCCACTTGCCTTCGAGCGCCTCGCGCGTGGCCTTGATGTAGTACGGCGCCCAGTTGATGATGGCGCTGGCCAGGTGCGCTTCGGGCGAATAGGCGGTCATGTCGCTGTCCCAGCCGAAGGCGAGCTTCTTGTTCTTGCCCGCGGTTTGCAGCACGGCCGATGAATCGGTGTTCTGGAACAGCACGTCGGCGCCGCCGTTGATCAGGCTTTGCGCGGCCTCGGTTTCCTTCGGCGGGTTAAACCATTCGTTAACCCACACCACCTTGGTCTTGACCTTCGGGTTGACGCTTTGCGCGCCCAGCGTGAAGCTGTTGATGTTGCGAATGACCTCGGGGATCGGGATCGAGCCCACCACGCCCAGCGTGTTGCTCTTGGTCATGGCCCCGGCGATGATGCCGGCCATGTAGGCGCCTTCATAGGTGCGGCTGTCGTAGGTGCGCAGGTTGCCGGCCTGCTTGTAGCCGGTGGCGTGTTCGAACTTCACATCCTTGGCATCAGGCGCCACCTTGAGCATGGGTTCCATGTAGCCGAAGGTGGTGCCGAAGATCAGCTTGTTGCCCTGGCCCACCATGTCGCGGAACACGCGCTCGGCGTCGGCCGCCTCGGGCACCTTTTCAACGAAGCTGGTGGCCACCTTGTCGCCGAATTCCTTTTCCACCGCCTTGCGCGCGTTGTCGTGCGCGAAGGTCCAGCCGCCGTCGCCCACCGGGCCCACGTAGGCGAAGGCGATCTTCAACGGCTCGGCCTTGGGCGCCGCGGCGGCGCTGGCGGCTGCCGCGGCCTTGGGTTCTTCTTTCTTGCCGCAGCCGGCGGCCAGCAGGCTCAGCGCCGCCACGGCCGACCAGGCGGCGGCGTGCAGGAATGTTTGCTTGTTCAACATCGATCTTCTCCTCGTTTTAGGGGCTATGGCGCGTGCAGATTATGGCCACGCAAATCGGTTCGGCGAAATGCAGGGTGCCACGCCATGCCAGCCTGGCCCGCACCAATGACCGGCTCAATCGCCCGGTATGCGCGGGGGGTGCAACTGCACCGGTTTGCCGCTGCGCTTGCGCAAGCGGATGTTGATCATCTCCACCCCCAGCGAGAAGGCCATGGCGAAGTAGACGTAGCCCTTGGGCACACGATGGTCAAAACCTTCGGCCACCAAGACCACGCCGACGACCACCAGGAAGGCCAGGGCCAGCATCTTGATGGTGGGGTGCTCCGAGACGAAACGCCCGATCGGGCCGGCAAAGACCATCATCAGCGCCACCGACGCCACGACCGCGGCGATCATCACCGCCACATCGTCCACCATGCCCACCGCGGTGATGATGGAGTCCAGCGAAAACACCAGGTCCACCACCATGATCTGCAGGATGACGGCGCCGAACGTGGCCTGCACCTTGCCGGCGTTGTGCTCGGCGTCGCCCTCCATCGCTTGGTGGATCTCGGCAGTGCTCTTCCAGATCAGGAACAGCCCGCCCAGAATGAGGATCAGGTCGCGCCCCGAGATGGCCTGGCCGGCCACGGTGAACAGCGGCGTGACCAAGCCCACCACCCAGGCCAACACCAGCAACAACCCGATGCGCATGAACATGGCCATGAACAGGCCAAGCCGGCGCGCAAACTCGCGCCGTTGCACCGGCAACTTGTCGACCAGGATGGCGATGAAGATGATGTTGTCGATGCCCAGCACCAGCTCCAACAGGGTGAGCGTGGCGAAGGCGATCCAGGCCTGGGGGTCGGTCAGCAGTTCGATCATGGCGCGGCATTGTGCCGGCGTCGGGGTACTCCCGTGGTCGGATGCCGGGTACCGACCTTATGGCGCCAGCGCCAGCGCACGCAGCGCGGCCAGGTCGTTCACCGCCACGGTGTAGCCCGCCACGCTGATCACGCCCTGGTGGCTGAAGCTGCGCAACAGGCGCGACAGGGTCTCCGGCGTCACCCCCAATTGCGAGGCCAGTTCGCGCTTGCGCCCCGGCAGGCGCAGCTCCAGCGGCTGCGCCGCGGGCAGGCTGAGCGGACAGCGGCGCAACAGCCACGCCGCCAGCCGGGCCGGCGCGTGCAGGTGCATGAGCTCATGGGTCTGGGTGGCCAGCGTCTGGATTTCTTGCGCCAGGCTGCGCACCATGCGCAGCGCCAAGGCCGGCTCGCTGCCCAGCAGGCTGCGCAGCGGCGCCAGGGGCAACTCGGCCACGATGCACTCACCCTGACAGCGCGCGGCCAGCGCGTGCGTCGGGTTAGCCCAGGCCGAGCTCTGGTCGAGCCAGGCCGGCGCGTTCACGCTGCGTTCGAGCTGAAAGCTGTGGTGCGCCGTGCTAACGCCCAGTGCGGCGCGCCCTTCATGCAGCAGGTGCAGGCTGTGCGCTTCGGTCTGCTGGCCGAAGATGCTGGCGCCGTTGCCCAGGCGGCGCACGGTGACCAGCGCGTCGAGTGCCGCACCTTGCGCCGTGCCCAGCGGCGGCGGCCCCAGCAGCGCGCCCCAGGTGGTTGACAGGTCGACTGCAGCGCGCTCGCTCGCGCCGGGCTCGGGCGCCGCGGCAGCAATTTGATGCAGGACTGAACTCTTGTTCACGGGGGCGGGCGGCAGGGGGGCGGCATGGGGCGGCATGGGGCTCTTAGCCTGAAGTTCCACGCTCTTCCCTGAGGCGCGGTGCCGGCAAGTACCTGTCATGCCTCACAAATTCGGCCCTTTCGGGCCTTTTTTTGGCCTGGAT
>JAYUPO010000084.1:0-4956 GCA_043760085.1 Burkholderiales bacterium | reverse complement strand
GGTCATCGACTACACCGCCATCGACAGCAACGGCGGCAGCTCCAGCAGCCAGCTCACCGTCACCGTCAACGGCACCAACGACGGCCCGGTTGCAGTTGCGGATGTCGTGATCACAAACGTCGCAGCGGCAACTGCATTCCTGATCCCCGGTAAGGCCCTGTTGGCCAACGACACGGATGTTGATAGTGCTTCCACAACGTTCGCCATTGCCAGCGTCACCGGTGTCGCTCCAGACACCGCCACCCTCACAAGCGGCTCGGTCACCTACACCGACAACAACCCAGCCAACGGCAGTTTCAGTTACGCAGTGACTGATGGAACGACTATCGGTGCTTTGGGAACCGTTGGCGTGACACGCCAAGCAAGCTCGACGTTCACCGGCACTTTGGCCAATGAGATTTTTATCGGCAGCAGCAGCAACAACGAGATCTACCAACTCAACGCGCAAAGTGGTTTCGGTAACGACGCGATACGTGACATGGGCGGCAATGGCGAGGCGCTGGTATTCCTGACAAGCGCGCCGCTCGACGACAAAGTCTTCACGTTGATGAACTTCGAGCGAGTCGACAACGACCTGATCATTTCTCTGGATTCGTCAAAGCTCACGATCTACGACCAGTACGTCAACACTCAATCGCTGAGCACGGTGCAATTCCAGAACGGTGGCTCGATTTATGGTTACAGCCTCAGCAGCACCGCTTACAACCTCAGCATCGACACCTCTGTGCCTGTTCTGGACGGAACCAATCAACGCGACATGATCGCTGGTACGTCGTCACTGACCGGTGAGACACTGAACGGCCTGAACCTGAACGATCTGCTCTTTGGCAACGCTGGCGCAGACACATTGAATGGCGAGTCCGGAAACGACTTGCTCGTTGGTGGCGATGGTGCGGACACGATGGTCGGTGGCACGGGCGCCGATACGATGGCGGGCGGAAACGGCGGCGACACCTTTGTGTTTGCTGCTGGTGACTCTCAACTTTCCTTTGGTGGCGCTGGTAACGCAGGGACAGTCAGTGGCTATGACGTCATTGCCGACTTCACCCTCGGCAGCGGCGCCGACATTGTCAATACAGCAGGAACGGGGGCGATCGCTGCCAATACGGCTGGGATAGACGGTTTCAACTCAGGGTTGACTATCGGCAGCAACCAAGTCAGCAGCCATGCCATCACCAACGGCATCATCACCTTCGATGACACAGGTACGTATGCCAATGCACTGGCCATCACCACCGCAAACCACCTGGCTGCGGTCGTTCAGTATCTGCAAGAAAACGACATTGGCAACGCGGGAACCACTGTCGCGTTCAAGGGCACGATTGCGAGCATTGCCCACACGTGGGTCTATACGCAGGGCACCAACGGGGGCACCAATTCAAGCGACATCCTGATCGACTTGGCGGGCGTCAGTGCTGACGCACTGACGACAGGTGTTCCGGGAGCTAACGATGTCTACATTGGTGGATAAGTAGCAGTATGGGTCTGCTGGATCGCCAGGGCTGGGAGGAAGTGCAATCAGCGGCTGAAATGCGTTTGCAGCTGGGCGAGCATTCAACTGAGTGCTCCAACCGGGTGCTGTTCGCCAACGTGAACCTGCAAGCGGGGAACCTGGACAATACTGACTTCGTCGTCGGCCCATAAGTCACGGCTCCAGGCCTTTCGTGGCTCACGGGGCCCCACACAGGGGGGTGTGCCGGTGAATCATGCAGTTAGCATGCCGCCTGCTGGATAACCCTGACATGACCCCCCTGCGCACCCTCCTCACCCGCCCGCTGCTAGTCGCAACGGGCTTTTCTTTGGTCATCAACCTGCTGATGCTGGCTCCGGCCATGTTCATCTTGCAGGTGTTCGACCGGGTGCTGACCAGCCAGAGCCGTGAAACGCTGTGGATGCTGGTGTTGGGCGTGGCCATTGCCTTGCTGTTCATCGGCGCACTCGAATATTTGCGCGGCCGCTTGCAAGGCGTGATGGGCAACCTGGTGCACGACGCGCTGTCACCCGTTGTTTCCCGCGTCACGCTGGCGCAAGCCGCCAAGCGCGATGGCCCGGTGCCGATGCAAGGCCTGCGTGACGTGGCCAGCCTGCGCGCGCTGTTTTCGGCCCAGGGCCTGCTGGCGGTGCTCGATGCGCCGTGGGCGGTGGTGTACCTGGCGGTGATCTGGGTCGCGCACCCGTGGATGGGCATGGCGGCCACTTCTGCGGCGCTGTTCATGCTGGTGCTGGCGATCGTGAACGACCGCATCACGCGCAAGCAGATTGCCGAGTTGCAGCGCGAAGCGGGCAAGGCTTCGATCTACCTGGAATCGTCACTGCAAAACGCCGAAGTGGTGCAGGCCATGGGCATGGGCGATTCGCTGCTGGGCCGCTGGCAGCACATGAGCCACGACTTGGCGCTGCAGCAAAAGTCGGCGGCGCGGCGGTCGGTGGGTATGACGTCTTTCACCCGCTTCACCCGCCAGTGGGTGCAGATTGCCTTGCAGGCCCTGGCCGCCTACCTGGTGCTGATTGGTGAAACCACGCCGGGCGTGTTGGTCGCCTCAACCATTCTGTTGGGCCGCGCGCTGGCGCCGGTGGAGCAAGTGGTGGGCAGTTGGAAGGTGCTGGCCGAAGGCCGGCTGGCATATCAACGTTTGATGGAACTGTTGGACAAGGCACCGAAGCCGGGTGACCACATGCGCCTGCCCGCGCCGCAGGGCGCCTTGAGCGCACAGAACCTGATGTACCGCATTCCGAACAGCGACCGTTTTGCGTTGGCCGGTGTGAGCTTGCAGTTGGACAAGGGCGAGTCGCTGGCCATCATCGGCCCCAGCGGCGCGGGCAAGAGCACCCTGGTGCGGCTGCTCACCGGCGTGTGGGCGCCTTCGGCCGGCGTGGTGCGGCTCGATGGCGCTGACCTGGCTTCATGGCCGCGTGAAGAGATCGGCCCGCACATCGGCTATGTGCCGCAAGACGTGGAGCTGTTTGCCGGCACGGTAGCCGAGAACATCGCCCGCCTGGGGCCGGTGAATCCTGATTGGGTGGTGCAGGCTTCCAAGCTGGCCGGCACGCACGAGCTGGTGTTGAACTTGCCCAAGGGCTACGACACGCAAATCGACCCGCACGGCGCCATGCTGTCACCCGGCCAGCGTCAGCGCCTGGCGGTGGCGCGTGCGCTGTATGGCAGCCCCAAGGTGCTGATCCTGGATGAACCCAATGCCAACCTCGACGGCGCCGGCGAGCAACTGCTGGCGCAGACACTGAAGCAACTGGCCGGCCGCATCACGGTGGTGGTGGTCACGCACCGCACCACGCTCACGCAGCATGTCGACAAGATGCTGGTGCTTGAAAACGGCCGCGCCGCGCACTACGGCCCGGTGGGGGAAGTGGTGCAAGCCCTGCGCGGCGGCCTGGCGCCTGGCGCCACGCCGCGCGTGGTGGCGGGTGGCGCGAAGGGGGCGGCAGCATGAAGCTTCACGCCGCCACACCCGGCAATGCCGTCGCGCGCTCGGGGTTCGCCCCGGCCGACAACGTGCCCACGCAGCCGCAAGGTTTTTCAGACACGCTGGGCCCTGCCCTGCAGGGCGAGGCCAAGCAAGACCCGGTGCAAAAGCACCTGGGCGACGCCAAGCGCATCAGCCTGATCGGCCTGTTGATCATGGTGGCGGGCCTGGCGCCCATCCTGGGCTGGATGGCCTTGGCGCCGCTCAGCTCAGCCGTGGTGGCGCAGGGGTATGTGAAGGTTGATCTGAACCGCCGCACCTTGCAGCATGCCGAAGGCGGCATCGTGCGCGCGGTGCTGGTGCGCGATGGTGAAGAGGTGAAGGCCGGCCAGCCCTTGATCGAGCTGGGCGACGTGGCCGTGTCGGCCAACCGGCAGCGGCTGGTGTACCGCATGTGGAGCGAAAAGGCCGGCCTGCTTCGCCTGGGCGCCGAGCAAGAGCGCGCCGCGCTGGTGAAGTGGCCCGATGCCTTGCAAGAGGCGGCGCGCAACGACCCTGATCTGGCGGACCAGATGCGCAAGGAGTTGTCGCTCTTTGCGGCGCGGCGCGACGCCGTGAACAGCCAGCTCGGGCTGATGCAATCGCAAAAAAGCAAGGTGGCGCAAGAGATGCAAAGCCTGCGCTCGCAGATCGCACGGGTGGAAGACTCATTGGTGGCGCAGGGTAAGGAGTACGACAGCTCGGTGGCGCTCTCCAAGGAAGGCTATGTGCCTGCCAACCGCGTGGCCCAGCTTGAGGCCGCGATGTCGGACTACCGCGCGCGCATTGAAGAACGCCGCGGCGAACTGGTGCGCGCCGAGCAGAGGCTGGGCGACTTCGATCTGAAGATGCGCAGCCTGCAAGACGACTACCGCCAGACCGCCAGCGATGGGCTGAAAGTGGCGCGCGTGCGCCTGCAAGAAATCGAACAGGAACTGGCCAAGGCAGCCGATGCCAGCACGCGCCAAGTGATCACCGCGCCGGTGGGCGGCCTGGTGATGGGCCTGCGCTTCACCAGCAGCGGCGGCGTGATCGCGCCGCGCGAGCCGATTGCCGACATCGTGCCCGCCAACCCGCGCCTGCTGGTGGAAGCACGCATCCGCACCGACGACGTGGCCCGCGTGCACCAGGGCCAGACCGCCAGCCTGCGCTTCACGGCGTTCAAGTACCGCACCACCAAGCCGGTGCCGGCCAAGGTGACCTACCTGTCGCCCGACCGGCAGGTGGACCAGCAGACCGGCGCGCCGTACTACACGGTGCAGGTGGAAGTGACGGACCCTGGGCTGACCGGCTCGATCGACCCGACGCAGAAGCTGCAAGCCGGCATGCCGGCCGATGTGTACATCGAAGGCGGCGAACGCACGCCGCTGCAATACCTGCTGGAGCCGATCACGCAGGTGCTGCTGAAGGCCGGGCGGGAACGTTAGGCGCAGCCTTAAGTGAATCGTTAGCCCTGGCGTGGCCAGGATAGGTTAACGGTAGCGATCACTTCACC
>JAYUPO010000083.1:0-13817 GCA_043760085.1 Burkholderiales bacterium | reverse complement strand
GGCAGGCTTGCAGCCAATCGGGCGCAAACGTGGCGCCAGACTTCACCTCCACCGCGTGCAGCAGGCCGGCGTGTTCGAAGATCAAATCGACTTCGGTGCCGTGGTTGTCGCGCCAGAAGTAAAGGTCGGCACTCAAGCCCCGGTTAAACCGGTGCTTCAGCGTTTCAGCCACCACCCACGACTCGAAAATGGCGCTGCGCAGGGCGTGGGTGGCCAGGGTGAGCGGGCTGTCGATGCGCAGCAGGTGGCACAGCAGGCCGGTGTCAAGGAAGTACAGCTTGGGCATCTTCACCAGGCGCTTGCCAAAGTTCTGGTGAAAAGGCGGCAGCAGGTGCACCACATAGCTGGCTTCCAGCACGGTGAGCCAACTGCGCGCCGTGGTGTGGCTGATGCCGCAGTCGCTGGCCAGTGCAGACAGGTTCAGCAGTTGCCCGGTGCGCGCCGCGCACATCAACACAAAGCGGCGAAACAGCGACAGGTTGGCCACGCCCAGCAGCTGGCGCACATCGCGCTCGATGTAGCTGGCGGTGTAGGCACTGAACCATTGCTCGGGTTGTGCGATGTGGCGGCGCGCGTCAAACAGCGCCGGGTAGCCACCACCCCACACGGCTTGCTCAAGTGTCTTGGCAGCCGGGCCAGCGTGCACCTGTTCAGGCCACGACAGCGGCAGCAGGTGCACCAGCCCCACCCGCCCGGCCAGTGACTGGGTGATGGCCGCCGTGAGGCCAAACTGCTGCGAGCCGGTGAGGATGAATTCGCCCATGCGCGCGCGCTCGTCTACCACCCCTTGCAGGTATGAAAACAGCTCGGGGCAGCGCTGCGCTTCGTCGAGCACCGCGCCGCTGGGCAGTTGCGCCAAGAACTGCCGCGGGTCAGCCGCCACGCGCTGGCGCACTTCCAGGTCTTCGAGCGACAGATACGGCTTGCCCGCAAAGGCCTGGCGCGCCAGCGTGGTTTTGCCCGACTGGCGCGGGCCGGTGAGCGCGATGACCGGAAAGCCCTGGGCCATTTGCTGAAGCAGCGCGTGCGCCTGGCGGTTGAGCATTTGTACAAATTGAATTTGCGAGTTTCAGATTGTACAAACAGAAATCGAGACGCACAAGGCCAAAGTGACGCAGACCGAAGTGATGCATGGAAGCGGCACACGGGCGCGGCGGTATTGGCCGACAAGCCTGAGGCAGCCCGGGCCAGGCCTCACTGAACCACTTCGTCTGCGCGCAGCAGCAGCGCCTGCGGGATCGCCAGGCCCAGCGCCTTGGCGGTTTTCAGGTTAATGACCAGCTCGAACTTGGTGGGTTGTTCGATCGGCAAGTCGGCCGGTTTTGCGCCTTTCAGAATGCGCGAGGCGTAGCCGGCGAGTTGGCGAATCATCGCGTCCAGGCTCGGCCCGTAGGCCATCAATCCGCCCTCGCGCGCGGCGTCCGGCCACTCGTAGATGGCGGGCAGCTTGGTACTGGCCGCGAGTTGGAAGATGTGCGCGCGCAGGTTGTACAGGAACGGTGAACTGAGCACGTTGACCCCGGCCACGCGCAAGCGGCCCGCGGCTGCGAATGCCGTGTCGATCTCGGCCACCGTGCGCGCAAACGCCGCGTGCGTCACCAGCCCCAGCGTACGCCCGGCGTCCTCGACGATCTGCATGGCTTCGGGCAGGGGTTGAAGGTCGGCCAGACTGAGCACGGCGCTGCCCCTGGGCAAGGTTTGCGCGAGCAGCTCCAGGCGTTTGGCATTCAGTGGAAAGGGCAGGAAGCTGACGCCCGTCACCCGCCCGCCCGGGCGGCCGAGCTGCAGCGCATGACCCCAGGCGACCAGGTCCCCCAGTGACACGATAGGCGTGGCCAGCGTGGCAGTTGCAGTGAGCGCAGCGTTGGTGGCAGACGGCCCGAGAGCAATGATCACCGCGGGCTTTAGCGCCGCGAGCTCGGCGGCCAGGCGCGGCAGATCCTGCGCGCGACCCTCTGCATAACGCACATCCAACACGACATCGCGGCCTTCGACATGCCCGCGCTCGCGCAAGCCCTCGCGAAAAGTCTGCACTGCGGCAGCGGTTCCGGCCATGCCGCCTACCGTCAAATAGCCTATGCGTTGAGCTACCTGGCCAGGCTGCGCGCGCGATGGCGGCGCCGCAAACCCGCCAAACAGCGCGGTGCTGGCCGTGGCCAGTAGCCAGGAGCGTCGTTGCATCATTGAATCACCTCGTCAGCACGCAGAGGCAAGTGCCACCACGCGTGCGCGCCGATGCCTCGCCTGCCGAGCAGCGCCTGGGCGAGTTGATGCGCCAAGGCTTGTTGGCGCCCGCCAAGGTTTCGCCCAAATCGCGGCTGCCGCGCCGCAGGCCCTTGGCGCCCATCGCCGAGGTGCTGCGCGACCTCGACGCCAGCCGGGCCGAACGTTGATCTACCTGGACGCATCGGTCGTCCTGGCGCGCCTGTTCGCCGAGGACCGCTCGCCGCCCGATGGGTTTTGGTCGCAGACCTTTGTCGCCAGCCGTTTGCTCGAGTTCGAAGTCTTCAATCGTGTGCATGCCCGCGCCAACGCGGCTTCGTATGCCGTCGATGCCCGCCAACTGGTGGATCGCGTGAATCTGCTGGAAATGTCCGAGGCCGTGCTCGGTCGCGTGCTGCCTTTTTTGCCTGCGGTGCGCACGCTGGACGCGCTGCACCTGGCCACCATGGATTTCCTGCGCGGCCAGGGCGTCAGCGTTGCCGTGGCGACCTATGACCAGCGCCTGGCTCAGGCAGCTGTCGGGCTGGGGTTTGCGCTCGCCGATTGTTAGCCGGGCAGGCGCTGACGCCGGCCGCGCTACAGCCTGGCGATCTGGGCAACGCGGGGCACCTCGTGCTTTCAATCAATCACCTCATCCGCCCGCAGCAGCAGCAACGGCGGCAGCGTCAAGCCCATCGCCTTGGCGGCCTTTTGGTTGATGACGAACTCGAACTGGGTGGGCTGCTGGATCGGCAGCTCGGCCGGCGCCTGGCCTTTCAGGATCTTGTCAATGAACGCGGCGGCGCTGCGCCAGTGCCAGCGCGCGTCGGAGTTGTAGAACATCAGCCCACCGGACTGAACATATTCGCGCGCGCCATAAATGGCCGGGCAGCGCTGCGCCGCGGCCCAAGCCGTGATGCGTTCGCGCAAGCGGTAGAACAGCGGGTCGCCAACAACCACCAGCGCAGCGATGCCGGCACCCGACAGGGCGGCCTCCAACTCGTCGCCTTGAGCCACCTCAATGCGCATCGCCTGCACGCCCAGCACCTTGGCGCGTTCGGCCATGGCCTCGAAGAAGAAGCCATTGCCGGGGTTGGCACGGTTCATCAACACCCCCACCTTGCGCGCCTTGGGTGCCGCGCTGGCCCGCAGCTCAAGCTGCTTGGCCAGCACCTCTTTGCCGGCCGCCGTGGTGCCCGTCAGGTTGCCGCCGGGGCGCGCCAGGCTGGCGGCGAAACCCGAGCCCACGGCATCGCCGGCGTTGACCATGACCACCGGCGTGCCGGGCGCGCCATCACGCGCCGCGCGGATGGCGGTGGTGCCTGGCGCCACGATCAGCGCGACCTGCGCAGCCTTCAACTCGCCTGCCATGTCGCGTTGGCCTTGCGCGCTTTCGGCCGCGCGTATCTCGATGACCAGGTTGGTGCCAGGCACCCAGCCACGTTCGGCCAAGCCGGCCCGCAGTTCATCCAGCAGGCGCTGGCGGCCGGGCGTGAACCCGGCGTCGGGCAGCAGCACGCCGATGCGCGCGGCCTTGGCTGGCTGCGCCCAAACAGCTCGCGCGGGCAGCCCAGCCGCGGCCAGGGCCAGCAGCGTGGCGCGGCGCCGGATCATTGATCACCTTGCCAGCACGGCGCCAACCCACGCCAAGCCAGGCTTGACATATTGATGCACCTTCGGCATGCTTTGATGCATGCGCACCACCGTTCGGCTCGACGAGCACCTGCTGTCTGAGGCCAAAAAACAGGCTGCCGAGTCCGGCATGACACTGACTGCCGTGTTGGAACAGGCGTTGCGCGAATCGCTCGCGCGCCGCAACGTGCAAGCCAAGGCCAGGCCGCTGCGACTGAAGACGTTTCGTGGCGGCGGCGTGCGCGCCGGGGTGGACCTGGACGACAGTGCGGCGCTGCTCGACGTGATGGGCGCCTGAGGTGGTGCTGCCCGATGTGAACGTGCTGGTGTACGCGCACCGGGAAGACTCGCAGCACCATGCCGGCTGCCGCGAATGGCTTGAGTCGGTCATCAACGGCAGCGAGTCGTATGGCCTGTCCGAGCTGGTGTTGAGCAGCTTCGTGCGCGTGGTCACCCACCCCAAGGTCTTCACCCGGCCGAGCCCGTTGGCCGACGCGCTCGAATTCACCGAGCAATTGCGCGGCCGGCCGAACTGCGTGCCGGTTGCACCCGGGCGCAGGCACTGGGAGATCTTTCGGGGGCAGTGTGTCGAGGCCGGCGCCAAGGGCAACCTCGTGCCTGATGCGTACCTGGCCGCCATGGCCATTGAGGCCGGCTGTGAATGGGTCACCACCGACCGCGATTTCAGCCGCTTCAAGAGTCTGCGCTGGCGCCACCCGCTGCGCTGAGCGCAGCCTTGCAACGGCCAGCGCCGCGGTGAGCATCAGCCGGTATTGCGGCCCGCCTTCAGGCAGCGGGCCAATGCGCGGCGGGCGCCGCAGGGCGCGGGCGGCTCCCGCTGCGCACAACAGGGCGCTGGATGCCAAGGCAAGGCGGCGTTTCATGGCCAGGGCAGGTTGCGGCCGCCTGCGGCGCTAGGCCGGCGCGGCACCGCCATACGCGGCATAGGCCGCATCCACCCCCGCGCCGCGCGTGAAGCGGTGGCCCTCGGCGGCGAGCACGGTTTCCAGTGCGCCCAGGGTGTTCAGCACGCAGTCAGGCCGGGCGTTGTAGCCCATGGCGCCGATGCGCCAGACCTTGCCCTGCAGCGGCCCGAAGCTGGTGCCGATTTCGATGTTGAAGTGCTTCAGCAGCGCGCCGCGAACGCGCTCGCCGTTCACGACTTCGGGGATGTAGACGCCGGTCACGTTGGGCATCTTGTGGGCGACATCGCCATACAACTTCAGGTTCATGCCCTGCACGCCGGCCACCACCGCGCGCGAGGCTGCAGCGTGGCGGGCGTAAGCCTGCGCCAGGCCCTCTTGCACGAAGATGCGCGCGCATTCGCGGGCGCCGTAAAGCATGGTCGTGGCTTCGGTGTGGTGGTTCAGGCCGGCATCGCTCCAGTAGTCCATCACCATGGCCAGGTCCATGTAGTTCGAGGCGATGCGCGGGCCGCTCCCCGGCACGTAGTCGCTCGGGCGCAAGCCTTGCTCGATGTGGCGGCGGCTGTAGATCGTTTCAGCCATGGCCGGCGACAGTGTGATGGGCGCCGCGCCCGACGGCCCGGCCAGGCACTTCTGCAAACCCGCCGTGACGGCATCAACCGCCCAGGCGTCCACCGGCAGCGGCGTGCCGCCGCACGAAGCCGTGGCATCCACCTGCAGCAGCGCGCCGTAACGGTGGCACAGATCGCCCACGCCGGCCAGGGGCTGCAACATGGTGGTGGAGGTGTCGCCCTGGCAAATGGCCACCAGCTTGGGCGCGAAGGCCTTGAGTGCGGCTTCGATCTGCTCCAGGCCGAACACCGTGCCCCAAGGTACCTGCTCAACCCGAACGTTAGCGCCGCAGCGCTGGGCAATTTCATCCAGCAGTTGGCCAAAGCGCCCGAAGCTGCACACCAGCACCTTGTCGCCCGGGGCGATGGCCGAGAGCATCACCATTTCAATGGCGGCGCGCGCGGTGCCGTCGAGCACCAGCGTCCAGTCGTTGCCGGTTTCAAAGAAGGCGCGGTACAGGGCCATGGTCTCGCGCATGTAGCCGCGAAACTGCGGGTCGAACTGGCCCAGCAACGGCGCTGACATGGCGCGCAGCACGCGCGGGTCGGCGTTGATGGGGCCGGGGCCCATCAGCAGGCGCGGTGCGGGGTTGAGTTCGTCAAACGCCGCACCGGGTGCGGCCAGCGGCGACAATTTGGGCAGTGTCATGCGGGGGCGGTGCCGGATAAAGGTTTGATCGAGGCTTGATCGGGCCATCGTAGCAAAGCACCCCTTGCAGACTGGCCCCGCTGCACGTTCAGCGCCTTCGTCAACCTGTGAGCGCATTGATGGTTCCGCCCCTGCACAGCCTTGCCTACATCCAGCCCAACCTGTACCAGGATTCAGTGGCCCTGATGCGCGTGGCGCAGCGCCTGCTGGCCCTGCCCGGTGTGGTGAACGCCAGCCTGCAAATGGGCACGGCCGCGAACAAGGCCATCTTGCAGGAAGCCGGGCTGTTGCATGGCGCTGTGCAAGACGCCGGGCCGGCCGACGTGATGGTGGTGGTGCAGGCGCGCACGCCCGCTGCCTGCGAGGCCGCGCGCAAGGCGGCGCAGGCGCACCTGGCGGGCCAGCCCGATGGTGATGCCGGCGCTGCCGGCAGCGCTGCGCATGAAGACATCACCCCACGCAGCAGCGCCATGGCCCTGGCCCGCATGCCCGCTGCGGCGCAGCCCAACATTGCGCAAATTTCGGTGCCCGGCGCCTACGCCGCGGCCGAAGGCCTGAAGGCGCTGCAGCGCGGCTTGAACGTGTTCATGTTCAGCGACAACGTTGCGCTGGCGCAGGAAGTGGCCTTGAAGCAAGAAGCCGCCCGGCGCGGCCTGCTGGTGATGGGGCCAGACTGCGGCACCGCCATCATCGCCGGCGTGCCGCTCGGGTTTGCCAACAACGTGCGCGCCGGCAGCATCGGGCTGGTGGGTGCGTCGGGCACGGGCTTGCAGGAAGTGAGCACGCAGATCCACCGCATGGGCGGTGGCGTGAGCCACGCCATCGGCACCGGCGGGCGCGACGGCAGCGCGGCCGTGGGCGGCGCCAGCTTGTTGCAAGGCATATCGCTGCTGGCGCAAGACCCGGCCACCAAGGTGATCGCCGTGCTGTCAAAACCGCCCGCGCCAGAAGTGGCAGACAAGGTGGTGGCCGCGTTGCAGGCGGCGGGCAAGCCGGCGGTGCTGCTGTTTTTGGGCAGCGCCCCGCATGCGCGCGGCATTCGCGTGGTGAGCACCTTGGTCGATTGCGCAGCGGCGGCGGTGAAGCTGGCTGGCATCAAGCACCCCGCGGCACCGGCCTACGCCATGCCGCGCAAGCCGCGCTTCAGTGCGCGGCAGAAGTATTTGCGCGCGCTGTATTCCGGCGGCACCTACGCTTATGAGGCGCAGGTGTTGTGGGCGCAAATGGGCTTGACCGTATGGTCTAACGTTCCGCTTGATTCGCAGCATGCGCTGCCCAACCCGCGCCAGGCCAGCCTGGGCCACAGCGCGCTCGATTTGGGCGACGACGAATTCACCGTGGGCCGCCCGCACCCCATGATCGACCAGGCGGCGCGCATCGAGCGCTTGCTCAAAGAGGCTAACGATCCGCAAGTACGGGTGATCGTGCTCGATGTGGTCATAGGCTGGGGCGCGCATGCCGACCCCGCGGCCGAGTTGGCCGGGGCTGTTCAGCAGGCCAAGCGCCTGGCGCGCCAGGGCGGGCGCGAGCTGGCCGTTGTGGGTTTTGTGTGCGGCACCGAGCAAGACCCGCAAGTGCTGGCGCGCCAGGAGGCCACGCTGCGCCGCGCCGGCATGGTGCTGGCGGGCAACAGCGCCAATGCGGCGTGGCTGGCCGGGCAGTGGCTGCTATGAAAAAGGTGCAGCCGCTGAAAAGGCGCGAGGTGCTGGCGCCGCGCAAGCGTGTGGTGGTGGCGCTGGGCGGCAACGCGGCCTACCCGCCCACCATCAAGGGCACGGCTGAAGAGCAGCTTGCCCTGATGCGGCAGGTGTGCGGCCACCTGGTGGAGATCATTCACGCCGGTTGGCAGCTCGTGCTCACCCATGGCAACGGCCCGGTGGTGGGCAACATCCTGTACCGCATGGCACGCACGGCGCACGAATTGCCACCCATGCCCATGGACGTGTGCGTGGCGCATTCGCAAGGCGGCATGGGCTACATGCTGCAGCAAAGCCTGGCCAATGTGCTGGTTGACAAGGGCCTGGACGTGGTGGTCTCGTGCGTCATCACCGAAGTGGAAGTGGACGCCGACGACCCGGCCTTTCAAACGCCGACCAAGCCGGTGGGCAAGTTCTTCACCGAGCAAGAGGCCAAACAATTGGCCGCCAGCACCGGCTGGTTTTTTGCCGAAGATGCTGGCCGCGGCTGGCGGCGCATGGTGGCCAGCCCCAAGCCGCGCAAGATTCTCGATTTGAAAACGATCGATGCCTTGCTCGATGCCGGCGTCATCCCCATCGCCTGCGGCGGCGGCGGCGTGCCGGTGCTGCACACCGCGCAAGGCCACTGGCAGGGCGTGGCCGCGGTGATCGACAAAGACTTGACCAGCGCCATGCTGGCCGCGCATTTGCATGCCGATGCGCTGATCATGCTCACCGGCGTTGAGCGTGTGGCGCTCGACTTCAACCAGCCCAGCCAGCGCTGGCTGGATCACCTCACCCTGGCGCAGGCGCGTGAGTACGCCGCGCAAGGCCAGTTCCCACCCGGCAGCATGGGGCCCAAGATCGACGCCGCCATCAGCTTTCTGCAAGATGCGCCGCAAGCCAATGCGGCGGGTGAAGTCATCATCACTTCGCTTGAAATGGCGTACGAGGCCTTGCTGGGGCGCGCGGGCACGCACATCACATTGGGCGCTCGGCCGTGAACGCCGGCGCACCTGCCTTGCAACCCGTGGCCGGCTTTGAGGCCACGGCCTTTGCCTGGCGCAACGGTGCGCTGGTTTGGGCCGGTACGCGCGCGCAAACGGGGCACCCGCGACACGCCTCTCAACCCTGGCAACCACCCGCGCTGCGCGTGCAGGCACCGGCCTTGCGCGCCGGCGCACACACCTGCCTGAGCTTGCTGCAAGGGCTGCCCGCGAAGGGCCTGCTGCTTTGGTTGCAAGGGCAGGAACTGCCTTTCCCGTTCAAGCTGGCCACAGCGCGCTTTGAGGCCGTGCGCAGCGCCTTGCAAGCGCAAAACCTGCCCGCCCTGGAAGCAGCAGCCTTGCGCGTGCTGGGCCTGGGCCCGGGGCTCACGCCGAGTGGCGACGATTTCATCGGCGGCGTGTTCTTCGCCCTGGCGCATGCCACGCCTAACGCTTGGCATGAGCCGCTGGCTGGCCTGAAGGCGCGTTTGCTGGCCGCGGCGCACGGCGCCACCAACGAGATCAGCGCCCACTTGCTGGCCGATCTGCTGAACGGCGCCAGCTACCGCGTGCTGCACGAGCTGCTGGCCGCATTGCAGGGCAACGAGCCCGCCGCCATCGAAGCCGCCACGCAAGCCCTGCTCGGCCTGGGCGCCAGCTCGGGCGCCGACCTGCTGGCCGGCTTGCTGCTGGCCCTGACCACCTTACCCATTGATCAAACATGACGCTGAACGCGAACACCCTGCTCAACCGGGCTCCAGCCGTGCTGAACATCGGCCTGGAAGGCTTCAACGCCAGCGTTACTGCAAACGGCGGCACGCTGGAGCATTTGCAATGGCGCCCGCCCGGCAACGCCGACCCGTTGCTGGCCTGGCAACTGGCGCGGCTGCTGGGTGATGCGCGCATTGAAGCGGCCAACGCCCAGGCCACGCAACGCATCATCAACGCCCGCCCCCTGTGGGAAGACATCGCCTTGCGTGCTGACTCGGTGTGGCCGCAGATGAAGGGCGCGCGGCTGCTGTTGCACGCCGGCCCGCCAGTGGCGTTTGAAGACATGTGCGGCCCCATGCATGGCGCGCTGATTGGCGCGGTGCTGTACGAAGGTTGGGCCACCACACCCGAGCAGGCGCAGGCGATGCTGCAACGCGGCGAAGTTGAATTCGCGCAGTGCCATGACTACGCCGCCGTGGGCCCGATGACGGGTGTGATCAGCGCCAGCATGCCCTTGATCCAGGTGCGCTGCGCCACGCACGGCAACCGCGCCTACACGAATCTGAACGAAGGCATTGGCCGCTGCCTGCGCTTTGGCGCCAACGGGCCCGATGTGTTGCAACGTTTGAAGTGGTTCGAAGCGGTGTTGGCCCCGGTGCTCAAGGCCGCGGTGCGCCATGAATTTGACAAGAGCGGCGGCATCGACCTGAAAGCCATTCAGTCGCAGGCACTTTTGATGGGCGACGAAGTCCACAGCCGCAATGCGGCGTCCACCGCACTGTTCTTCATGACCCTGGCAGTGCCGCTGGCGGCACTGAGCGCGCAGCCTGGCGGCCCGCCACCTGACCACATCCACCAGACGCTCGACTTCGTGGCCAAGACGTCGCAGTTCTTTCTCAACTTCTCCATGGTCTCGTGCAAGGCCATCATGGACGCCGCGCACGGCATCCCGTTCAGCAGCGTGGTCACGGCCACGGCGCGCAATGGCACCGAAACCGGGCTGCGCATCAGTGGCCTGGGGCCGCAGTGGTTCACGGCCGCGTCTGACTTGCCGCAAGGCCTGTTCTTCCCCGGCTTCAAGCAAGAAGATGCCTGCCCTGACATTGGCGACAGCGCCATTACTGAGGCCGCCGGCTTTGGCGGCTGTTCGTTCGCCGCCTCGCCCGCGCTCACTTTGCTGGCCGGTGGCACGGTGAGTGATGCGGTGCGCTACAGCCGCGAGATGTTTGAAGTGACCGTCACCCGCAACCCGGGCCTGAGCCTGCCGGCGCTTGACTTTGCCGGCGCGCCTTGCGGCATTGATGTGCGCAAGGTGGTGGACAGCGGCATTCGCCCCATCGTCACCACCGGCATTGCCCACCGCAAAGCCGGCATCGGGCAAATAGGCGCTGGCATCGTGCGTGTGCCCATGGCCTGCTACAGCGCGGCGCTGGGTGAGATGGCCGCTCAAATACTTAACGATTGACATCACCATGCGCCAAACCTTGACATCGCCGCGCGGCATGGTCACCGCGCCGCACCACCTGGCCGCCAGCAGCGCTTGTGCCGTGCTGCGCGAAGGCGGCAACGCCATCGAAGCCATGGTGGCCGCGGCCGCCACCATCGCCGTGGTCTATCCGCACATGAACGCGATTGGCGGGGATGGCTTCTGGCTCATCTCACGACCCGGCCACGAACCCGTGGCCATTGACGCCTGCGGCCGCGCCGCCGGCCTGGCCACGCTGGGCTTCTACGCCGACCACGGCTGTGCGGCCATTCCCGGGCGCGGGCCGCTGGCCGCCAACACCGTGGCCGGGGCGGTTTCGGGTTGGCAACTGGCACTCGCTCAATCAACCGGCATGGGCGGCAGGCTGCCGCTTGCGCGCCTGCTGCAAGACGCCATCTGGTACGCCCGCGAAGGCGCACCGGTGACGCAAAGCCAGGTCAACTTCACCACGCAGTTCCTGCCCGCGCTTGGCGGCGTGCCGGGCTTTGCGCAGCAGTTCCTGCAAGACGGCGCGGTGCCGCAGGTGAACACCTTGCGCCGCTACCCGGCGCTGGCCAACACCTTGCAAACCCTGGCTGACAAAGGCCTGGATGACTTTTACCGCGGCAGCGTGGCTGGCGCCATCGCCGCCGAACATGAGCGCCTGGGCAGCCCGCTGCGTGCGGCCGACTTGCAGGCTCACCAGGCCACCCGCGTGCAGCCATTAACGGTTGAGGTGAGTGGCGCACGTCTGTACAACCTGGGCCCACCCACGCAAGGCCTGGCATCGCTGCTGATCCTTGCCATTTTTGACAAGCTGCGCCTGCGCCACGGCATCCAGCAGGCTGAAGGCTTTGCCTACCTGCATGCCATCGTTGAAGCCACCAAGCAGGCCTTCAAGGTGCGCAACCGCCACATCGCCGACCCCGCCGCCATGGCCGTGCGCGGCGTGACCGCCGAGCAATTTCTAACGAATGAGTTCATCGACCACTGTGCCGCCGCGGTGGACATGCGCAGCGCCTTGCCCTGGCCTGAGCCGGCCACGCCGGGCGACACCGTGTGGCTGGGCACGGCCGACGCTGCGGGCTGCATGGTCAGCTACATCCAGAGCGTTTACTGGGAATTCGGCAGCGGCGTGGTGCTGGCAGACACCGGCATTGCCTGGCAAAACCGCGGCTCCAGTTTCGTGCTCGATACGCGCTCGCACCTGGCGCTGGCGCCGCACAAGAAACCTTTTCACACGCTCAACCCGGCGCATGCCCGCTTTGCTGACGGCCGCAGCATGGTGTGGGGCAACATGGGCGGCGACGGCCAGCCGCAAAGCCAGGCCGCTGTGTTCAGCCGCTATGCGATGTTCGGCCTGCCGCTGCAAGAAGCGGTGAGCGCGCCGCGCTGGTTGCTGGGCAAAACATGGGGCCAGGACACCACCACGCTGAAGTTCGAAAGCCGCTTCGATGCCGCCACGCTGCAAGCCTTGGCCGCCGCCGGGCATGACGTGGAAGTGCTGGGCGACTACAGCGACACCATGGGCCACGCCGGCGCCATCGTGCGCCAACCCGATGGGCTGTACCTGGGTGCGGCGGATCCGCGCAGCGATGGGGTGGTGGCGGCGTATTGAGTCGCATGGCGTCGCATTGAGTCCTGTCGCATGGCGTCTCTTGACAGCCAAGCAGCCTGTGGCTGTAATACAGTATTACGAATTCCTTGGCTGCACGCCGTGACCTTGACCGTTCGCCTCGAACCTCAGCTGCAAATGCAGTTGGAGCGCCATTGCCAGGCGCGCCGTGTGACCAAGACCCAGGTCATCACCGAGCTGCTCAGCGCACACCTTGGCGTTGCGCGCGCCAGAGCACCTTCGGCCTTTGAGTCAGCACAGGCGTTGGGCCTGGTCGGCAGTTTCGCCAGCGGCCGCCAAGACAACGCTGAAAAGCGCAAGGCTTACTTGAAGGACATGCTGCGTGCCAAGCGTGCTCGTTGATGCCGGGCCGTTGATCGCCCTGGTTGACCGCTCAGACAAACACCACCGCCGCGTGAAGGCCTATCTGAAAACCTTCACTGGCCGCTTGCTCACCACCTGGCCGGTGCTGGCCGAGGCCTGCCACTTCATGCCTGAAGCCACGCAGATTACCTTCTTGCGCTGGGCCGAAGGCGGCGGCCTGGGCGTGGTGGAGATGGACGAGTCTGCCCTGGGCACCATGGCTGACTGGAAGCAGAAGTACGCTGATCTGCCGATGGACTTGGCCGACGCCTCCTTGTTGTGGGTGGCGCAGCGTTGCCATACCTTCGACATCCTGACCATCGACCTCAAAGACTTCAGCGTCTACCGCCTGCCAGGAGGGCAAGCCTTGACGCCGGTGCTGTAAAGGGCCCGCACGGGCAGGGCGGAGGTGATGGTGTCAAGATGGCACCCATGAACAGCACCACCCCTCCCAACACCCCCACCGCCATGCCCACCGCGATGCCCTCCATTACCCACCCACGCAGCGTCGAACGCCTGGTCACCGGCCAGGCCACCAGCGACGGCGCGGGCGTCAAACTCACCCGCGTGCTGACGCAAGACCTGCAACGCCGGCTCGACCCGTTTTTGATGCTCGATGCCTTCGGCACCGACAACCCGGGCGACTACATCGGCGGCTTCCCCGACCACCCGCACCGCGGCTTCGAGACCGTCACGTACATGCTCAATGGCCGCATGCGCCACCGCGATTCAGCCGGCAACGTCGGCCTGCTGGTGCCGGGCAGCGTGCAGTGGATGACCGCCGGGCGCGGCGTCATCCACAGCGAAATGCCCGAGCAGGAAGAAGGCCGCATGGAAGGCTTCCAGCTCTGGCTGAACCTGCCCGGGCGCGACAAGATGCAGCCGCCCTGGTACCGCGACATTGCCAGCGAAGAGATCCCCGAAGTGCACGCTGAAGGCCTGACGGTGCGCGTGATTGCCGGCCAGGCCGCGGGCGTGAAG
>JAYUPO010000082.1:0-2052 GCA_043760085.1 Burkholderiales bacterium | reverse complement strand
TTGCGCGCTTGATGGCGGCCATTGGCCGCGCTGACCTGGGCGCGCTGCCCGAGTTGCAGCACAACGCCAGCCGGGTGGCCAACCGCGCGTTGCTCGATGGCGCGATCAACGCGTGGCTGGCACCGCGCAGCGCCGATGAAGCCGTGCAGGCCTTGATGGCGGCCGACGTGCCGGCGGTGAAGATCCACAACATTGCCGACCTGATGAGCCACCCGCAGGTGCTGGCCCGCGGCAACTTCGTCGATGTGCCAGACCATGATCGCGGTGATGTCTGCATGCCCGCGCCGGTGCCGCGCCTGGCCCACGGCGGCGCTCGCATCCGCTGGGCCGGGCAAGACCTGGGCGAAGCCACGCGCTCGGTGCTGCAAGGCGAGCTGAAGCTGAGCGATGTGCAGCTCGCCGAGCTTCAGCAACGTGGCGTGATCGGCCAGGCCAACGTTTCAGATCAGGCGAACGGCAAGCCATGAACTGGCCCAGCGTCGTCATCAGCGAAGAAGTCATCCGCGAAGGCTTCGGCATCGAAAGCGTGCACATCCCGCTGGCCGACAAGGTGGCCTTGATTGAAGCGCTGTCTGACACGGGCCTCGCGCGCATCACCCTGGGTGCCTTTGTCAGCCCGCGCTACGTGCCGCAAATGGCCGGCTTCGAAGCGCTGCTGCGCGCCTTCACACCCCGGCCCGGCGTGCAATACGGCACCTTCGCGCACACGCCCAAGGCGCGCAAGCTGGCTGAGAGCTTCTCGCCGCCGTTAACGGTTGAAACAGACATCTGCACCCTGTTCATCGACATCTGCGACGTGCACCAGCGCCGCAACATGAACCGCGGCATCGAGCAAGCCATGCAGGGCTGGGCCGAGCTGATTGCCGAAGCCAAGGGCCGCGGCGTGACCCAAGCCCGCGTGGGCATCGCCTCGGCCTGGGGCTCCAACTTCCTGGGCCCGTTTTCGCAGGCCTACCGTTTCAGATCACTGCAACGCCAGTTCGATGCGCTGCAAGCCGCCGGCCTGGAGGTGGTGGAGATCGGCCTGCACGATTCGCAGAGCTTTGGCCTGCCGCATCTGATGGAAGCCGACCTGCGCGAATGCCTACGCCGCTGGCCGCAGATTCATCACTATCACTTGCACATGCACGATGCACGCGGCATGGCGCTGCCCTGCATCTACGCCGCGCTGCGCACCTTGAACCCGACGCACACCGTGCTGCTGGAAAGCACGCTGGGCGGTATTGGCGGCGGGCAGTACTGCGGCAACGGCACGGCTTCGGGCATGGCGCCGACCGAAGACCTGGTGCACATGCTCGAAGGCATGGGCATCCGCACCGGCGTTGACATGAGCAAGCTGATCGATTGCGTGTGGCTGCTCGAACGCATCATCGGCCGCCACGCTTTCGGCCATGTCTCCAAGGCCGGCCCGCGGCCAACGCGGCCCGCCGAGTATTACGACGCCAACCTGCCCGCGGTGGAAAGCTTGAACGCCGCGCGGCACTTCAAGCTCGGGCCCGGCGCACTGGGCGACGAGGGCTACACGCCGTGGCGCGAGCCGATCAGCGGCCCGTATTACGCCGATGCGTTCGTCGCTGCGCACGCGGATGCGTTCGCCGATGCGTTCGCCGACCCTTCCGCCGCAGACCCCTCACGGAGCACGCCATGAATTTCAACCTCACCGAAGACCAGATCGCCATTCGTGACTCGGTGCGCAAGTTTGCCGAAGCGGAATTGCTGCCGCTGTACCAGCACTGGGATCGCAGCGGCGAGTTCCTGCCCAAGACCTTTACCGACAAGCTGGCCGACATGGGCCTGTTGCGCCTGCGCCTGCCGGAAAAGTACGGCGGCCAGGGCTATTCGTTCGTCGACTGCGGCATCGTGTGCGAAGAGATCGGCCGCTGCGACCACCAGATCCGCTACATCATTTCCAACGCCATCCACCTGGGCGAAATGGCGTCGTCCATGCACCCGGATTTGCAGGAAGAGTGGATACCGCGCATCGCCGCCGGCGAAATGATGTCGCTGGCCTTCACCGAACCCGGTGGCGGCGCTGATGCCGGCGGCATCCGC
>JAYUPO010000081.1:0-2060 GCA_043760085.1 Burkholderiales bacterium | reverse complement strand
CTGCCAGGCCATGGTCGATGCGCACGCCTTCAACCTGCGCGAACTGCCAGAACGCGATGCGCCCGCTCTGCGGCGCGAAGCCGTTGTGCGCGTCTTCGGCACACAGCCGCGCTTCGATGGCCGCGCCGTGCCAAATGATGCTTTCCTGCGCTGCCGGCAGCGGCTCGCCCTGGGCGATGCGCAATTGCCACTGCACCAGGTCCAGGCCCGTGGTGGCTTCGGTGACGGGGTGTTCCACCTGCAGCCGGGTGTTGACTTCCAGGAAGTGAAATTCGCCATCGGCGCCGAGCAGAAATTCCAACGTGCCCGCGCCCACGTAGCGGGCAGCGCGCACCAGCTTCACGGCGGCCTGGCCCATGCGTTGGCGCAATTCATTCGTTAACCCGGGTGCGGGGGCTTCTTCCAGGATCTTTTGGTGCCGCCGCTGTGTGGAGCAATCACGCTCACCCAGGTGAACGGCGTTGCCGTGGGCGTCGCCGAAAACCTGGATCTCCACATGCCGCGCGTTTTCAAGCAGGCGCTCCAGCAGCAGTTCGGCGCTGCCAAAGGAAGACTGCGCCTCGGCCGCGGCCGCTTGCAGCAAGCGGCGCAGCGCAGGCTCATCTGAAACGTTGTCGCAGCGCCGCATGCCGCGCCCGCCACCGCCGGCCGCGGCCTTGATCATCACCGGCGCGCCAATGCGCTGCGCTTCACGCACCAGGGTGGCCAAAGTCTGATCTGCGCCCGCATAACCGGGCAGGCAGGACACACCGGCCTGTGCAGCAATCTGTTTGGCGCGGGCCTTGTTACCCAACGCTTCGATGGCTTCGGGCGAGGGGCCCACGAAGACCAGGCCCGCCGCGCCACAAGCCCGGGCGAACGCAGCGTTCTCTGACAGGAAGCCGTAGCCGGGGTGGATGGCCTGCGCGCCGCTGGCTTGCGCGGCGGCGATCACACGCTCGATGTTCAGATAGCTGTCGCGTGCAGGTGCCGCACCCAGGCACACGGCTGTATCGGCCAGGCTCACATGGCGCGCATGGCGGTCGGCATCGGAGTAAACGGCGACCGTGTGCAGGCCCATGGCCTGAGCCGTGCGGATCACCCGGCAAGCAATCTCCCCTCGATTGGCGATGAGAAGCGTGTCGAACATCAGCCTTGCCGCGGGAAGATGCCCATGGTCTTGGCGATGATGCTCATCATCACTTCATCAGCACCGCCGCCGATGCGGCCCAGGCGGCTGTCGCGCCAGAAGCGGTTGACGCGGGTTTCTTCGATGTAGCCCATGCCGCCCCAGAACTGCACGCACCAGTCGGCCACTTCACAGGCCGTGCGCGCGCCCTTCAGCTTGACCATGCTGGCCAGTTGCGTCACGTCGTGGCCGGCCACGTACAGCGCCACGGCCTTGTGGAACAGCGCGCCCACGGCTTCCACTTCAGTCTGCAATTCGGCCAGCTTGTAGTAGATGGTTTGCTGTTCGAGTAGCGGCTTGCCGAAGGCCTGGCGTTCGCGCAAATAGTCGATTGTTTCCTGAATGATGTGCTTGCTCTTTTGCCAGCCGGCGCCGGCCCACAGGCGTTCCTCTTGAAACTGCTGCATCTGGTAAGTGAAGCCCATGCCTTCTTCGCCGATGCGAAAGCGCTGCGGCACGCGCACGTCGTTGAAGTGAAGCTGCGCCGTGTCCGACGCATTCATGCCCGCCTTCTTCAGCTTGCGTGCCACTTCCACACCCGGCGTGTTCATCGGCACGCAGATCAGCGTCTTGTTGCGGTGGCCGCCGCCTTCACTGGTGTTGGCCAGCACGCAGCACCAATCGGCCTGGGTGCCGTTGGTGGTCCACATCTTGCCGCCGTTGATGATGTAATCGTCGCCGTCCTTCCTTGCCGTGGTCTTGATCGAGGCGACATCCGAGCCGGCCCCGACTTCGGATACGCCGAGGCAGGCAACGAAATCGCCCGCGATCGAGGGTGCTAGAAATTCACGGCGCAATTCGTCCGTGCCGAAGCGCGCCAGCGCCGGCGTCGCCATGTCGGTCTGCACGCCGACGGCCATCGGCACGCCGCCGCAATCGCAATGGCCGAGCG
>JAYUPO010000080.1:0-5005 GCA_043760085.1 Burkholderiales bacterium | reverse complement strand
GGGCTTGGCCAGTGAAGCGGTTTAACCAGGAGATTCATGTGAAAGCCATCGTCGCCACTGTCTTGTTTGCCTCGTTCGTCATGGGCGGTCTGCTCAGCCCCGCCGCCGCCCAAACCTACCCCACCAAGACCATCAAATTCGTCGTGCCTTTCACCGCCGGCAGCGCCACCGACATCGTGGCGCGCACGGTGGCTGAAGGCATGGCCAAGAGCCTGGGCCAGCAAGTCATCATCGACAACCGGCCCGGCGCCGGCGGCACCATTGCCGCCGGCCAGGTGGCAAAAAGTGAGGCCGATGGTTACACGGTGCTGGTGCATTCATCCGGCCACGCCCTGAACCCGGCCATCTACACCAACCTGAGCTACGACACCCTGCGCGACCTGACCGGCATCACCGCGTTTGCCAGCTTGCCCAATGTGCTGGTGGTGAACCCGGCCAAGGGCTGGAAGACGTTGGCTGACCTGCTGGCCGCGGCCAAGGCCAAGCCCGGCGCGTTGAACTACGCCTCGGCCGGTGTGGGCAGCGGCACGCATTTGAACGCCGAGAAGTTCCGCCTGCGCGCCGGCATCGAGGCGTTGCACGTGCCTTACCGCGGCACGCCCGAGGCCATGACGGGTGTCATCGGCGGCAGCAACGACTGGTTCCTCGCGCCCCTGGCCGCGGCGCTGCCGCTGATTCGCGACGGCCGCTTGCAAGCCCTGGCGGTGAGCACCGCGGCACGCTCGGCAGCGCTGCCGCAAGTGCCCACCACGGTGGAGGCCGGCGTGGCGAACTCCGACTACACACTGTCGATCGGCATGATGGTGCCCAGCGCCACGCCGGCGGCGCTGCAAAAGCGCCTGCACGAAGAAGCTTTGAAAGCCCTGGCCAGTGCCGAAGTGAAAGAGCGTTTGGCCAAGATGGGCGCCGAGCCGTACCCGATGGCGCAGGATGCCTTCAACGCCTTCATTCGCAGCGAAATGGAAGCGGCCGCGGTGATTGCCAAAGCGGCGGATTTGAAGGCGCAGTAAACGTCAGCCAGACACACGCCGAAACCATCATGCCCGACACCCTGCAAGACGAGTTGCTCATCCGCCGCATGATCGAGCGCTGGGCCGTCTGGCGCGACGCCGGTGACTGGGAGCGCTTTGCCACCGTGTGGCACCCCGATGGCGTGATGATGGCCACCTGGTTCCAGGGCCCGGCGGCTGATTTCATTCGCGTCACGCGCGAAGGCTGGGCCAGGGGCGTGAGCATCCTGCACTTCCTGGGCGGCTCGGCCATCGAGGTGGCGGGTGAACGCGCCATCGCCCAGACCAAGATGACCATTTCGCAGCGTGGCATGGTTGAAGGGCAGGGCGGCCCGGTGCTGTGCGATGTGGTCTGCACCGGGCGGTTCCATGACTTCGTGCAAAGGCACGATGGCCAATGGAAGCTGCTGCTGCGCCAGCCCATCTACGAGAAAGACCGCATCGACCCAGTGGACCCCAGCGCCGTGCTCAAGCTTGATGCCGCAGCGCTGGCCGCACTGCCCGCCGGCTACCGCCACCTGGCGTACATCCAGCAGCGCATCGGGTACACGGTGAAGTTGGACATGCCGTTGCTGCAGGGCCCGCAAGTGCAAGCGCTTTATGCACGGGCGAGCACCTGGCTGGTCGGCGGGCCGCTGGGCGTTTGAAACGGCTCAAGCGCCCCGCCGCCTATGCGGGACAGTCCGGGGCTGCGCAGCCCGGGCTTGTGCCCACAATCGATGCTCGCCCGATGGCCGGTCCACCGGGATGTTTTCATGTTCTGGTTCCCACTTTCACCATGCCCCTGTCCCAAGACGCGCTCGACCAACTCTTCATCAAGGCCCGCACCGCCAACGGCTTTCTTGACCAGCCCGTGCCGCTGGCCCTGCTCAAGCAGGTGTACGACGTGGCCAAGATGGGTGCCACGAGCATGAACACGCAGCCCACGCGCTACGTGTTCCTGCTGTCAACTGAATCGCGCGCGCGGCTCTTGCCGGCGATGGTGCCGGGCAATCTGGAGAAGACGCGCACGGCGCCGGTGAGCGTCATCGTGGCCACCGACACGCGGTTTTACGAGCACATGGCGCAGGTCTGGCACAAGCCGGGTGGCATGGAGATGTTCGCCGGCAACGCGGCCCTGGCCGCCGCCACGGCGCAGCGCAACGGCACGCTGGGTGGAGCCTATTTCATGATTGCCGCGCGTGCCTTCGGGTTGGATTGCGGGCCGATGAGTGGCGTGGACCTGGCCAAGGTGAATGCCGAGTTCTTCAAAGACGGCCGGGTGCAGGCGAACTTCATCCTCAACCTGGGCTACGGCGACGATTCCAAGCTTTTCGAGCGCAACCCGCGCCTGAGCTTCGACGAAGCCTGCATCGTGTTGTAAGCAACGTTCCACATCATTCTCTTTCGGGAAGCTTATGTCGCAACACACCGTTGAAGACCTGGCACAGGCCGTCATTGCCCGCATGGACGGCGCGCCCAACCCGCGCTTCAAGCAGATCATGACCAGCCTGGTCACCCACCTGCACGCCATGGTGCGGGAGGTGGATTTGAAGCCCGATGAGTGGATGGCCGCGATTCAGTTCCTCACCACCACGGGCCAGAAGTGCGACGCCAAGCGCCAGGAATTCATCTTGCTGTCTGACACGCTGGGCGTTTCAATGCTGGTGGTGGCGCTCGACCAACTGCGCGGCGAACGCGCGGCCAAGGTTGTTGGATCATCAGTGGGTACGCCAGCCACCGAGGCTACCGTGCAGGGCCCGTTCTACGTGGAAAGCCCACCCGAATTGCCCTTGGGCAGCGACATCGGCCAGGGCGAGCCCGGCGAGCCGGCGTACTACAGCGGCCAGGTGACTGACCTGGCCGGCAAGCCCATTGCCAACTGTGTGCTCGATGTTTGGTCAAGCGACGGTGATGGCTTCTACGATGTGCAGCGCGACCACAAACCGGGCATGCACTTGCGCGCGCGCTTTCGCACCAATGTCAACGGCAACTACCGTTTCTGGTCAGTCAAGCCCTGCAAGTACCCGGTGCCGGTCGATGGACCCGTGGGCACCATGCTGTTGGCCATGGGCCGCCACCCGTTCCGCCCGGGCCACATGCACACCATGCTGCAAGCACCGGGCTACCAGAGGCTGACCACGCACCTGTTTGATTCAACCAGCGAGTACCTCGATTCCGATGCCGTGTTCGGCGTGCGCGACAGCCTGATCGTCAAGTTCGCCCAGCATGCACCCGGCAACGCACCCGACGGCCGGGTGATGAAGGTGCCGTATCACAGCGCCAACTTTGATTTCAAACTTGTGCCCGCAGCCTGAACACAGGCAAAACAAGGAGCTTCACATGACGCACTCTCTTCGCCATTTGCTGCTGGCCGCCGCCAGCACGCTCGCTTTGGCCGGCACGGCCCAGGCCCAGGCCCCCATTCGCATCGGCAGCACGCTGGCGCTGACCGGCCCGCTCTCGGCCACGGCCATGACGCACAAGCTGGTGGGCGAAATCTATGTCGAACAACTCAACGCGCGCGGCGGCTTGCTCGGCCGTAAAGTGGAATGGAACGTTAAAGACGACCAAAGCAAGCCGGACCTGGCGCGCACCATGTATGAGCAGCTGGTCACGGTGGACAAGGTCGACCTGCTGATGGGCCCCTACGCCACCGGCGCCATTCTCTCGGCCATGGGCGTGGCGCAGCGCTACAACAAGGTGCTGGTGCACCACACCTTCGGCATCCCGGCGCTGGCCAAGTACGAAGGGGCCTTTCCGGCCTGGTCACTCGGCGCGGAGCCCGGCAGCACGGTGCCGGGCATGGTGATGGATGCGCTGGCGGCATCAAGCAAGCCGCCCAAGACCGTGGCCTTCGTCACCAGCAAGTTTCCCAGCATCCACTTCATGACCCTGGGCGCGCGCGAGGTGGCCAGGAAGCGTGGCCTGAACGAAGTGCTGTTCCTCGAATGGGAGTTCGGCAACCGCGATTTCGGCCCGATCGCCGCGCGCATCAAGGATGCCAAGCCCGATTTGGTGTGGATGGGCGACATCGCGCTCGAAGGCAACATGCTGCTCGATGCCATGAAGAAGATCGACTACACGCCGCCGATCCACTTCCACACCTACCCCGCACCGGGGCCCATGACCAAGTCGCCCGACGGCAACCTGGCCCTGTCGCTCACCATCTTCGAGGAGCACCCGCCGTTCACCACCAACCCGGTGGCCGCGGCGTTCGTGAAGGTGTTCAACGAGCGTGCCGCCAAGGCCGGGCTGCCCGACACCACGGTGGAAGTGCAGGCCGCGGCCTCGTTCTCGGCCTGGCAGATTCTGGAAGCCGGCGTGAAGGGCGCCAACAGCCTGGACGACAAGGTCATCATCCCGTGGCTCAAGGCCAACCGCGTGGACACCATTCAGGGCCGTTTGCGCTTTGATGGCGCGGGCAACTATGGCGACGACCTGATGAAGCTCAAGCAAGTGCAAAACGGCAAATGGAACGTGGTCTGGCCGGTGCAATTTGCGGCACCGGGGGCCAAGCTGATCACGCAGTAAGAAGAGCGCGCGAGCATGACGCTGCCCAGCGCCAACCTGCTCGCGCAATCCGTCCTCTCGGGCCTGTTCATCGGCAGCCTGTATGGGTTGATCGGCCTGGGCCTGGGCCTCACCTGGGGCTTGCTGCGGCAGATCAACCTGGCGCACTTCGGCCTGGTGTTTGTGGCCGCCTACCTGTGCTACCAGTTGGCCGCGGCGCACGTCGACCCGCTGCTCAGCCTGCTGCTGATCGTGCCGCTGTGTTTTGCCTTCGGCGTGGCCCAGCAATGGGCGTTGGCGCGCTTCAAGATATCGCCGTTCAATTCGTTGCTGGTCAGCTTTGGCATCACAGTGGTCATGGAGGCCGGCATCCAGGCCATCTGGACCGCCGACTTTCGCCGGCTGGAATCGGCCTACAACAGCCGCAAGTTCACGCTGGCGGGGCTGTACTTTCCGGTGCCTGAATTGCTCACGCTGGGCCTGGCCGTGTCGCTGAGCCTGGC
>JAYUPO010000079.1:0-2063 GCA_043760085.1 Burkholderiales bacterium | reverse complement strand
CCAACACCACGGCCGTGCGCACGCATTCGGCGGCTTCGGCCTTCATGCCGAGTTCCTTGAACGATGTGCCGAGGTGGAAGTGCAGGTAGGCGTCGTCCATGCGCAGGGCCAGCGCCTCGAAGAACACGGCGATCGCGTCTTGATGCTGCTGGCAGCGTTGCAAGGCCGTGCCCAACGACAGCAGGTGGGCATGGTCGCGCGCCAGGCCCACCGGCATGCTGCGCAAAACGCGCACCGCCTGCGCATGCTGGCCCGTTTCCAGCAGCGCGTGCGCAGCCAGGGTGTAGGCCAGCGCCGCATTCGGATGCTGGCGGATGATGGCCAGCGCGCGTTGCTCGGCAGCCGGTGCCCGCCCGGCCTTGATCAGCGCATGCACGGCCGCCAGGCCATAGGCGCTTTCGCGGTGCAGTTCGCTGGCCTGCTCGAAGGCCAGTGCGGCGGCCGGCCACTGTTCGCCCTCGGCCAACTGCTGGCCGTTTTGCCAACGGACAAAGGCCCGCGTCTGGGCACGCGGTGCGGCCGGTGGCGGGCGCTGCGGGGTGGGCAAGGCAAGGGGCATGGCGGCAACGGCACGCGCTGGCGGGCAGCGGCGCTATCAATGCAAGGTGGCTGGAGGGTATGGCCGCGGCCAGGCGGGCAAACGCCCGAATTGCGGCGCCCCCGCGCGGCTGTTCAGCCGCGCTTCACCATGACTGCGGCTGTTCAGCCGCGCTTCACCATGACCGCGGCTGTTCATGCGCGCATCAAGGCCTCGCGTTCGCGCCAGTGCTGCGCCTGGGCGCGCTGCCCCAGGCTTTCGTGCAACACCGCCAGGTTGTGCGCAGCCAGGTAGCTGCCGCGGCCGCGCACCGTGTCTTGCAACTGCGGCTGCTCGCCAATCGCAATGGCGTGCTGCCAGGCTTGCTCGATCAGCGGCAACAGCGCTGCGCCATGCGCGGGCTCGTGCACGGCGCGGTCGAGCAGCACATCACCCAGCGTGAAGAAGAAGTCGGGCGAGCCGGCGCAGGCGGGCTGCTCTTGTTCGGCCAGGCCCAGCGCCTGTTCAAAGCGGCGGCACTTCTTCAAGCTGAACAACAGCCGCAACACCAGGTCGTGGCGCCAGCCGGCCTGTTGCTCACAGCCCGCCAGCGCTTGCAAGTAATGCTGGCAGGCTGGCGCGTATTCGGCGCTGAGTTCCAGGTCCTTGCCATATTGATAGTGCAGGTAGGCATCACTCGGCGCCGCCTGCAAGGCCAGCGCCAGCAACTGGCGGTTGCGGCCCTGTTTGCCGGCCGCCTGGGCATGGCGATAGCCATCGTGCCAGACGCGCAGATCCAGTCGGCGGCGTGGCAGCCCGGACTGCGGCTGCTCATGCACGCGGCCGGCATACGCCACCCCGCGCGGCAGCACGCGGGTGATCCAGCTTGGCGCTTCATCGAGCGCGCCACCCGCCGCGTCGAGCTGGCTGACCACGCTGATCTGGCCAAGGAATTGATCGCTGCCCTGGCGCAACGGCGCCAACGCCTGGCCCGCGCCGTCGATCCACTCATCGGCATCAAGCACCAGGCGCCACTCGGCGCCGCTCAAGCCCAGCGCCGCGTTGCGCGCCGCGGCGAAGTCGTCGCACCAATCAAAGTGCGCCACCTGCGCGCCGCAGCTCCGGGCGATGGCAGTGGTGTCGTCGCGCGAGCCGGTGTCCAGCACCCACATGGCATCCACCCAGGGCCGAACACTGTCCAGGCAGCGCGCAATGCAGCGTGCTTCGTCTCGGGCAATCAGCACCAGGTCGATTCGATTCATGCGCACTTCATTCGTTGCCGATAAGAGGCGGTGCAGCGTGCCACCAGACCTTCACTTCGAAACATGAAACTGCACAGGCGGGCAAGGTCTTTTCGCCAGAGCACCGTGCTCAATTTCGCGCAACGCGGGTGCATGAAGGTGTAACGCTGGCTCAAGTCGCCCGAAATGGCGCCCGATAACCACCCTAACGTGCTTGGAAACAGGCCGTGCCCCAGGCGGCTGCTACATCGCTGAAGGGTTCCACAGATCAGCAACTTTCCTGTAGCGCGCCGGCACCGCCGGGG
>JAYUPO010000078.1:0-5026 GCA_043760085.1 Burkholderiales bacterium | reverse complement strand
TGTTCCGCCACCGCACCGGCATCCAGGCGCTGCATGTGCCGTTCCGCGGCGCCGCGCAGTCCATGCCCGCGCTGGTCGCTGGCGACACAGACTTTGCCATCGACAACATCGCCAGCTACACGCCTTTGATCAAGAGCGGCAAGGTGCGTGCCCTGGCCGTGACCTGCCCAGAGCGCTGGCCCACGCTGGCTGATGTGCCCACCATGGCCGAGGCTGGCGTGCCCAGCTTCACCATCACGTCGTGGGGCGCCTTCGTGTTGCCCAAGGGCACGCCGGCGGCAATTGCTGAAAAGCTTTCGGCGTCGGTCAAAGCCATCGCCAGCGAGCCGGCCATGCAGCAAAAGTTCCTGGACATCGGCGCCCGAGCCGTGTTCAGTTCGCCGCAAGAAACGGCGGCCTTTGCCGAACGCGAGCGTGTGAAGTGGAAGGAAGTGGTGCAAATTTCCGGCGCCAAGATGGAATGAATGCCGTGGCTTTGACAGCACCCTTCAGCCGCACCCTGATCGAGCTCGTGCGCGAGCAAGCGGCGCGCGCCCCGCAAGCGCTGGCGCTGGTCTGCCCACAAGGGCGCTTCACGTACACGCAATTGGCGCAGCGCGCCGCTCGCGTGGCCGCGGCGCTGCATGCCGCGGGCGTGCGCCATGGCGACCGCGTGGGCCTGCTGCTGAGCAACCGCGTGGAATGGCTCGACCTGTGCCTGGGCGCGGGCGCCGTGGGCGCGGTGGTGGTGCCGCTGAGCACCTGGTCCACCCGCAGTGAATTGGCCTTTCTGGTGCAAGACGCCGGCCTGGCCCTGCTGGCCGTGCAGGCGCGCTTTGGTGAGCGTGACTTTGAAGCCGATGTGCTGGCGCTGCGTGGCACGCCTGGCTTACGTGGCCTGCCTGAGGCGAACAAGATTTGGGTGCTCGACAAGCCCGACACCGCGTTCACCCACTTCGATGCCTGGCTGAGCGCCGCTGAACCCTTGCCGCCCTTGCCGCCAGGCCAGGCTGCCAGTGCGGGCGACGATGCGTTGGTGCTCTACACCTCGGGCAGCACCAGCGCGCCCAAGGCGGTGCCACTGCGCCAGTTTGCGGTGCTTGAAAACGCCTTCAATATCGGGCAGCGCCAGGGCCTCACCGCGGCAGACCGCGTGCTGCTGGCCAGCCCCTTGTTCTGGGCCTATGGCGGTGCCAATGCACTGCCCGCAACGTTCACGCACGGCGCCACGTTGGTGTTGATGGAAAAGTTTGAGCCGGCGCTGGCCATCGACGTGATCGAGCGCGAACGCTGCACGGCCTTCTACACCCTGCCGGCCATGACGGCGGCGCTGGCGCAACACCCCCTGTACCGCAAAGAGCGGCTGGCCAGCCTGCGCACCGGCGTCACCATCGGCAGCCCGGAGGAATTCCTCTATGCCGTGCAGGTGCTGGGTGCGGCCGAGCTGTGCAACATCTACGGCGCCACTGAAACCTGCGGCAATTGCGCCGTCACCTGGCACCACTGGCCGCTGCAACGCCGCGCGCACTGCCAGGGCCCGCCGCTGCCCGGGCAACAAATGCGCGTGGTGGATGAAGACACCGGCGTGCCGGTGCCCCCCGGCACACCCGGCCTGGCCGAAGTGCGCGGCTACACCACGCTGGGCTACACCGGCGCCAGCAGCGAGCAAAACGCCAAGGCCTTCACGGCAGACGGCCACTACCGCAGCGGCGACATGGGCATGATTAACGCTGACGGTGACTTTGTTTTCGTCGGCCGCGTGGGCGACATGATCAAGCGCGCCGGCATCAATGTTTCGCCCGCCGAAGTAGAGCAAGTGCTGCGCCGCCATGCAGCGGTGCAAGACGCCGCGGTGGTGGGTGTGCCCGACGCCGCGCGTGGCGAACGCATCTTTGCTTTCATCGTGCCCCAGCCCGGCCATGCCTTCGATGCCGCGGCCTTGCTCAAGCATTGCGCCACTGAAGCGTCCAAATACAAGTTGCCCGATCACATCGAAGCCCTTGCCGCCTTGCCGCTCACCGTCACCGGCAAGTTGCAGCGGCGCGAACTGAAGCAGCGCGCCATCGAGCGTGCGGCAGCACTCACACCCAAAGCCAGCACGGCGCATTCCAACTGAGAACACCATGCCATTGAACCGACCCACGGCCGTGATTGGCTCTGCCATCATGGCCCCCATGACCACCGAGCGCTGGTCGCTCGAGGAAATCTTGTACGAGGTGGCGCAAGCAGCACTGAGAAACGCCGGCCTAACGATCGAGAAGATTGACGGCATCGTCGTCGGCTCGAACGACCAGATCGACGGTCGCGCCATTTCGGTGATGGCCGCATCGGGCTCGGTGGGGGGCGTGGATCGCGACATCCTGTCCACCCCTTCAGCCGGCGAACATGCCTTCGTGATGGGCGTGCTGCGCATCGCCTCGGGCCAGTACGAAACCCAGCTCGTCGTGGCCTGGGGCTCCACTGAAGCGCATTCCCTGCCTGAAGTGGAACGCCTGGGCGCCGACCCGTACTTTCACCGCCGCTTGCCGCTCGACGATTTGTCCAGCTTCGCGCTGCAGGCCAACGCCCTGGTGGCCGCGCAGCCGCAAGCCGAAGGCCTGGCCGCGTCGGTGATGACCGCCAACCGCCAGCGTGGCGCCATCGCCTACCCCGAAGCCACCGGCCCGGTGGCAACCGAAGCGCAAGTGGCCGCCTCGGCGCCCGCGCGCTGGCCGGTGCGCCAAGGCATGCTGCGTGCGCCCGTCACCGGCGCCGTGGCCCTGGTGCTGGCGAGTGAAGCGCATGTGAAAGAGGCCGGCATCGCCAACCCGGCCTGGGTGCGCGGCATGGGCTGGGCCACCGAAGCCGCCTTCCTGGGCGACCGCGATCTGACGCAAGCCACAGCGCTGCAGGAAGCCGCGCGCCAGGCCTTTGCCGATGCGGGAATCGCCAACATGGGCCAGGTGGATGTGGCCGAGCTGTGCAGCCCCACGCCGTACCAGGAGCTCATCGCCTATCAAGCATTGGGCATTGCCGGGCCCGAGGGTTGGGCCGGTGTGGTGCAGGGCAAAACGGCCAAGCCGGCGCTGAACCCTTCAGGTGGCCTGGCAGCGATCAACCCCGTGTATTGCGGCGGCCTGGTGCGCGTTGCCGAAGCCGCCAACCAGGTGCGCGGCGTGGCGGGCAGGCACCAAGTCAGCGACACGAAACTGGCCTTGGCGCATGCCGCCAGCGGGCCGGCGAACATGTACCAAACGGTCGTGGTGTTTGGCCGCGACAAGCAAGGAAAGAAATGACCAATCCCCGAGTAGGAATCATCGGCATCGGCCAGTCGGCGTTCAAGCCGCGGCGCGACGATGCCAGTTACCCTGACCTGGTGCGCGAAGCCGTGGTGCAGGCCATGCGCGGGCCGGAGTTAACGTTTGACGACATTGACGCCATCGTCTATTCACTGTCGCCCGACGCCATGGTGGGCATCGGCAACGCCGAGCGGCTGGGTGTGGACGCCGTGGGCGGGCGCAACAAGCGTTTCCTGCGCATCAACACCGGTGGCGCCACCGGCATTTCCAGCGTGGCCGCAGCCTACTATCACATCGCTGCCGGGGCCAGTGAAGTGGTCATGACCGCGGGCGCCGACAAGGTGGGCGAATGCGGTGACTCGCAAACCGTGCTCAACAAGATTTGGGATCCCACCTACGAGCGATCGCTGCCGCTGGGCACCATCACCATGCTGGCCATGTCGGCCATTCGCTATGCCGAAAAGTACGGCATGACGCAGGAAGACATGGCCGAGGTGGTGGTGAAGAACCGCTGGCATGCCTCGCTCAACCCGAACGCGCACCTGCGCCACACCACCACGGTGGAAGAAGTGCTGCATTCGCGCATGATCAGTTGGCCGGTGAAGCTGATGGACTGCTGCCCGCAAAGCAGCGGCGGCGGCGCCATGGTGCTGGCCAGCGAAAAGTACATCAAGGACCGCAAGCTTGATGCGGTGTGGATCACCGGCCTGGGCCATTGCACCGAAAGCTACTACATCGGCGACCGCATGGGCACCGGCTTCACCGCCGACCATGCCGATGCGTTCGCGCTGAAGGGCTCGTTCGACCGCAGCTTCCGCATGGCCGGCATCACCGACCCGCAAAAGCAGGTGCACGTGGCCGAGCTGTACGCGCCGTTCTCCAGCACTGAATTCCACTCGATTGAAGCCGCCGGCCTGGCCGGGCTGGGCGAATCGGTGGCGCAGCTGAAGCAGGGGCGTTTTTCCATCGGCGGCGAGATTCCGGTCAACCCCTCGGGCGGCGTGCTGTGCACCAACGCGATTGCGGTGACGGCCATGATCCGCGTGGCCGAAGTGGCGCTGCAAGTGTGGGGCAAAGCGGGTGCCCACCAGGTCAAGGGTGCGCGCCTGGGCATTGCCAGCGGCAATGGTGGCGACCACCAGTTCTTCGGAACGATGGTTGTCGAAGCGTAAATACCAGCTTAAGAAATCTAGGACACAAACATGGAACTCCTGAAGCGCCGCGAGGCCTGGAACATCACCTACAACCACGCCCTGGGCGAAACCGCGAGCTGGTTTTACGTGCAGATTCGCGACCACGCCAAGATCTACGGCCGCCGCTGTGGCAGCACCGGCCGCGTGCTGGTGCCACCGCGCGCCTTTTCGGATCAAACCTTGGTGCCCACCACCGAATGGGTGGAAGTGGGCCCGGGCGGGCGCATTGAAACCTTCACCATCGTGTATGAAGAATTCAACGGCCTGCCGCCGCCGCCCTATGCCTTCGGCTATGTGCAGCTTGACGGTGCCGACACGGCCATTGGCGGCTTCTTCAAGGGCATCGACTTGAAAGACCCGGCCAAAGCCGCGCAGTTGCTGAAGGTGGGCACGCGCGTGATCACCAAGTTCGCCGAGCAGCGCACCGGCGACGTGCTTGACTTCTGGTTCGAACCCAGCGCCAAGTGACACCAAACGTTGCACCTCAGTCACGCCGCGTGGCGGTGATCGGCGCGGGTGCGGCGGGCCTGTGCGCGGCCAAGAACTTGCTGGCGCGCGGCGTGGAGGTGGTGGTTT
>JAYUPO010000077.1:0-2068 GCA_043760085.1 Burkholderiales bacterium | reverse complement strand
TGGAGCCGGTGGCCGCAGGCAGCATCAGCGTGGCCGGCATGGCGCTGGCCGGCCTGGATGACGCCGGCCTGGCCCGGCTGCGCCGCCAGCACCTGGGCTTTGTGTTCCAGGCCTTTCATGTGCTGCCGCATTTGAGCGTGGCCGAGAACGTCTCGCTGCCGCTGCGCCTGCTGCACCGGCCGCACGCAGCAAGGGTGAGCCAGGTGTTGCAGGCGCTGGGCCTGGCTGGGCTGGAAGCGCGCATGCCGGCGCAGCTTTCGGGCGGGCAGTTGCAGCGCGTGGCGATTGCGCGCGCGGTGGTGCATGAGCCAGGCTTGATCCTGGCCGACGAGCCCACCGGCAACCTCGACCCCGGCACCGCGCAACGCGTGCTTGACGCGCTGCACGCGCAGGTGCGCCACACCGGCGCGGCCTGCCTGCTGGCCACGCATTCGCTGGCCGCGGCGCAGCGTGCCGACCGGGTGCTGCGCCTCACACCGCAGGGTGTGGTGGCCGAAGCCGGCATTTGAGTGATGGCAAACGTTAGTGTGGTGTTGCACGCTAAGCGCGACATAAAACCGCGTCTTTGCGCCTGTGGCGTCGTTACAAATCCTCGCGATGCCGCCGGGCATCGCTGTGGTTTGCGCCTAGCCACAGACACAAATCCATCGGTTTTCTTAAGTCACGCCTAGCATGCAACACCACACTGGCCTCGCCCTGCTGCCGCTGCTGAGCCGGCGCGAATGGGCGCATCACCCCTGGCGCCACCTGATGGCGGTGCTGGCGGTGGCACTGGGCGTGGCGCTGGCATGGTCGGTGCATGTGGTCAACGCCTCCGCCCTGGCGGAGTTTTCAGCCGCCATGGCGCAGGCCCAGGGCCAGGCCGATGTGCAACTGCGTGCACCGGGCGGCACGCTGGACGACGCGCTGTACGAGCGCGTGGCCGTGTTGCCGCAGGTGCTGGCCGCCAGCCCGGTGCTGGAAGTGGCCACGCACGGCCTGGCCGCTGACCAGCGCCGCGTGCCGCTGACGCTGCTCGGCGTGGACGCGCTGCAACTGCCTGCGCTGGCGCCGGCCTTGATGCCCCAACCCATGCCACAGGGTGCCGCGTCGGCGCCGCTGCGCGCGCTGTTCGACCCCGCTCTGGTGTACGCCAACGCAGCGGCGCTGCAAGCCCTGGGCCCGGGCCTGCAAACCGGCGCCGAGCTGCGCCTGCAAAGCGGCCCGCAGTGGTTGACGCTGCGCCTGGCCGGCCGCGTGGCCGCCGGCGGGCCGCCGCTGTTGGTGATGGACATCGCCGCGGCGCAAGCCGCTTTCGGCTTGCCTGGAACGTTAAGCCGCATTGACCTGCGCCTGGCCCCGGGCAGCGACCCTGCCGCCTTGCTGCGCCAAGCCCAGGCGGCGCCCGAGGTGCAGGCCGCCGCTCCCGCTGCGGCGCAGGCGCGCAGCGACCAGTTGACACGCGCCTACCGCGTCAACCTCAGCGTGCTGGCGTTGGTGGCACTGCTGGTGGGCGGCTTCCTGGTTTATTCCGTGCTGGCCTTGTCGGTGGCGCAGCGCCAACCCGAACTGGCCCTGCTGGGCGTGCTCGGCCTGGGCGCGCGCCAGCGCCGGGCCCTGGTGCTGGCTGAAAGCGCCGTGCTTGGCGCGGTGGGTGCGCTGTTGGGCCTGGCGCTGGGCCTGGCGCTGGCCTGGGCGGCGCTGCGCTGGCTGGCCGGCGACCTGGGCAGCGGCACCTTCGCCGGCCTGGCGCCCAGCCTGCAGTGGCACGCCGGGCCGGCGCTGGGCTACTTCGCACTGGGCCTGGGCGCCGCGCTGCTCGGCGCCTGGGTGCCGGCACGCAGCGCCGAGCGCCTGGCGCCGGCGCGCGCACTCAGTGGGACACCTTCATGCTTCGCATTCACGGATTCGCCCTTCGGGCGGCCGGGCGGGCTCAAGGGCCTGGCCGGTGCGCCCACGGCGGGCGTGCGCACCGGCCCGGCGCTGGCCTTGCTGGGCGCCGGCGCGGCCCTGGCCCTGGTGCCGCCCATCGGCGGCCTGCCGCTGGCCGCCTACGCCGCGGTGGCCGCCCTGCTGATGGGCGGCGTGG
>JAYUPO010000076.1:0-5034 GCA_043760085.1 Burkholderiales bacterium | reverse complement strand
GCGCGTTGCGCTTGTGCCCATTGCGTGTAGGCCTGCAAGTCGGTGTTGCCGGGTTCAACGGCCGCTGCAAAGCGCAGGTTTGACAAGGTGTACTCGTGCGTGCAACACACCCGCGCATCACCCGGCAAGGCCGCCAGGCGCGACAGCGAGGCATGCATCTGCGCCGGCGTGCCTTCAAACAGCCGGCCGCAGCCGCCGCTGAACAGCGTGTCGCCGCAAAACAGCAGCGGCGCTGTTGGCTCGCCTTGCTGCATGTAGGCGATGTGGCCGGCGGTGTGGCCGGGCACATCAAGCACCTTGAAATGCAAGCCCAATACCGTGATCGACGCGCCGTCTTGCAAGGGCGTGAAGGGCGTGGGGATGTTCTCGCGCGCCGGGCCATACACCGGGCCGCGCAGCAAGGCGCGCAGCGCATCGACGCCGCCGACATGGTCGGGGTGATGGTGCGTCACTAGAATCGCCGCCAGTTCAAGTTTGTTCGCGTCGAGCGCGGCCGCCACCGGCGCCGCATCACCCGGATCAACCACCACGGCGCGCACGCCATCGTGAAACATCCAGATGTAGTTGTCGGTGAAGGCGGGCAGGGGCAGCAGGGTCATGATTCAGGCGTCGTCAATTATAGAGTTGGGGCAATGGTTGCAAACCGCGCCGGGCGCCCGGCTGCTGCGCTGGGAACAGCGTCAGCTTGACGCGGCGGTCAGCGACAGTTTCGGCTTTCATGCCCTGCAGTTGGGCCTGCCCGAATTGCTGGCGCTGCGCGCCAACCGCATGCCGCACCGGTGGGTGGCGATCGACGCATTGTCGTTGCCCGAGCAGATCGTGCCAGCCACCGAGCTGGACGAGGCATTGACAACGCCCTTGCCGGTCGAGCCGGTCAGCCTGCACTGTGACTTCGATGCCTTGCCCTTTCCAAGCCAGAGCCTGGATCTGGTGGTGTTGCCACACACCTTGGAGCATTCGCGCGACCCGCACCTCACGCTGCGCGAAGTCGAGCGCGTGCTCGTTCCTGAAGGGCGGGTGATGATCCTGGGCTTCAACCCGGCCAGCCTGTGGGGCGCGCGCCAGCGCCTGGGCCGCATGGGCCAGGGCGTGGGCCTGGGGCGGCATGAGCCGCTGTTCCTGCCGGGCTCGGGCGAGTTCATGAACTACTGGCGGCTGCGCGATTGGCTGCGCTTGCTGAGCTTTGAAGTCGAGGGCGGGCGCTTCGGCATCTACGGGCCACCCTTGCATTCCGCGCCCTGGCTGGAGCGCCTGGGCTGGATGGACAAGGCCGGCGAGCGCTGGTGGCCCGTGTTGGGCGCGGTGTACTTTCTGGTAGCAGTCAAACGCGTGCGCGGCATGCGGCTGGTGGGCTTGGCACGGCGCGAATCGCGTGCCTCGCGCAAGGCCAGCGTCGCCGTTGCACCGCGCCATGCCGACGCGGCACAAACACATCAAACGCATCAGGAGCTTGCTTGAGCAAGGTTGAGATCTACACCGATGGCGCCTGCAAGGGCAACCCCGGCCCGGGCGGTTGGGGCGCCTGGCTGCGCTTTGGCGAACATGAAACCGAACTCTTCGGTGGCGTTGCCCTGACCACCAACAACCGCATGGAGCTGAACGCACCGATCCAGGCGCTGGGTTCGCTGCAGCGGCGTTGCGAGGTCACCATCCACACCGACAGCCAGTACGTGCGCAACGGCATCACCACCTGGATCCACAACTGGAAGAAGCGCGGCTGGAAGACGGCCGACAACAAGCCGGTGAAAAACGTCGACCTGTGGCTCAAGCTCGATGAGCTGTGCCAGGCCCACGCGGTGCATTGGCGCTGGGTGAAGGGCCATGCGGGTGACCCCGGCAACGAGCGCGCCGACGAACTGGCCAACCGCGGCGTGGCGCAGGCATTGGGGTGATGAGCTAGCGCTTTGCCGCTTCCCCGTGCAGCCATGCCAGGAACGCCTCGACCGGCTGCCTGCGTGCATGCCGCGCCGGGTACACCGCGAAGTGAGCCTTGACCTTGACGGCCTTGTCGAGCCCGAACACCGGCTGCAGCCTGCGCTGGGCGATGTGGGAGCCGGCGATGGTTGTGCTTTCGAGCGCCACACCAAGCCCCTGGGTAGCCGCGTCGAGTGACATCTGTGCGCGGTCGAAGCGCACGGCATAACGCTCCGGCGCGCGCTGCTCGGCGAATGCCGCAAACCAGTCCGGCCATTGGACGATGCTGACGTTGCTCTGGATCAGCGGCACATCGAGCAACTGCTCGGGCCGTTTCAGCCGGTGCTCCTGGATGAAAGCAGGGCTGGCCAACGGGACGATGCTTTCCTCGAACAGCGGCTCGATCTCAACGTTAGGCCAGCGCGGCAAGCCATAGCGGATGTCGATGTCCGCCTGGCCGAGTGCGAAGTCGCTGTGCGTGTGCGCGGCCGACAGGTTCAGTGAGATGTCCGGATAAGCCCGGGCGAACGCCTGCAGCCGCGGCATCAGCCACAGCGTCGCGAAGCTCGGCGCCGCATGCACGTACAGGCTGTTGCTGACGCCTTGCCGCAGGTCGTCGGTGGCCGCAGCGATGGCCGTCAAGGCGCCGTTGACCCGCGACATGTAGCGCTCGCCGGCTGTGCTGAGGCGCACGCCGTGAGCGCTGCGCTCGAACAGGCGCACACCAAGCTGTGATTCGAGCCGAGCCACCTGGTGGCTGATCGCGGAAGCGGTCAAGTGCAACTCCGTCGCGGCAAGCACAAAACTGCGTCGGCGCGCGACCGCATCGAAGGCCAGCAGGTTGGCAATGGGAGGGATGGCAGCCATCGGGTGAACCCTCAAGTTGAATGACAGAACGTCATCTTAGGCTGATGAAGCTTCGCTTGCCGTCACGTCTGGCGGCGCCGAAGATTCGTCTCAAGCAATGACCCCACAGGAGACGAAACACATGCTGCTCAAGGACAAGGTTGCCGTCATTACCGGCGGCGCCGGGCTCAACGGCCTGGGATTCGCAACCGCCAGGCTGATGGCCGCGCAGGGCGCCCGCGTGGTGGTACTGGATCTGGCGCGGGCCGGGCCGGCCGCCGCCGCCGTCCTGCTGGCCGGGCCGCCGCAACACCACCTCGGCCTGGTTGCCGACGTGACCGACAAGGCGTCGTGCGAGGCCGCCGCCGCCGCGGTGTTGCAGGCCTTCGGCCGCATTGACGTGTTGGTCAACAACGCGGGCATCACGCAGCCGCGCAAGACGGTCGAGATCTCCAACGCCGACTATGACGCGGTGCTCGATGTCAGCCTGCGCGGCACGCTGCTGATGTCGCAAGCGGTGATCCCGGCGATGCAGCGCCAGCAAGGCGGCGCCATCATTTGCATTTCGTCGGTGTCGGCGCAGCGTGGCGGCGGCATCCTCGGTGGCCCGCACTACTCAGCGGCCAAGGCCGGCGTGCTGGGCCTGGCGCGCGCGATGGCACGCGAGCTCGGCCCGGACTCGATCCGCGTCAATTGCATTGCCCCCGGCCTGATCGAGACCGACATCAGCAAGGGCAAGTTGAGCGACGAGAAGAAGGCCGAGATCGCCCAGACGATCCCGCTCGGCCGTCTCGGCGCCGCGGCCGACGTGGCCGGTGCCTGCGTGTTCCTTGCCAGCGACCTTGCTGCCTATTGCACCGGCATCACGCTCGACGTGAATGGCGGCATGTTGATTCACTGATTCACTGTTCACTACTCACTCGGAGACCAACGACCATGCAACGCATTACTTTCGCCCGCACCCTGCTGGCCATTGCCGCTGGCGCGCTCGTTCTGCCATTCGCCGCACAGGCGCAGGCCGTCAAGCTCACGCTCGGCCACGGCGCCGCGCCCGGCAACCCGCGGCATGAAGCTGCGGTCACGTTCGCCGCAACGCTCAAGGCCAAGAGCGCCGGCCGCATCGAAGTGCAAGTGGCACCGTCGGCCCAGCTCGGCGACGACGCGGCGATGCTGACCGCGCTGCGCACCGGCGCGCTCGACATGTCGGCCAACTCGCAGGGCGCGGTGGCCAACGCGGTGCCCGAGTACGCCGCATTCGGCATGCCCTTCCTGTTCAGCAATGCGGCGCAGGCCTTCAAGCTGCTCGACGGCCCGCTCGGCAAGGAACTCGGCGACAAGTCGGCCGAGAAGGGCCTGGTCGTGCTCGGCTATTGGGACAACGGCATCCGCCACATGACCAACAGCAAGAAGCCCATTGCCAGGGTCGAGGACATGAAGGGCCTGAAGATGCGCACGCCGCCAGACAGCGTGCTGGTGGACATCATGCAGTCGCTCGGCGCCGAGGCGCAGCAGATCAAGTTCGCTGAGCTGTACGTGGCGCTGCAGCAGGGCGTGGTCGATGGGCAGGAGAACCCGCTCATGAACATCCACGCCAGCAAGCTCTACGAAGTGCAAAAGCACCTGGCGCTGACCAGTCACCAGTTCCAGATGACGCCGTTCCTGATGAGCAAGCGTACCTGGGACAAGCTCTCCGAGGCCGACCGCAAGGCCGTGACCGAGGCGGCCGCCGAGGCCACCGCGCTGCAGCGCAAGCTGTCGCAGGAGTCCGACGACAAGCTGCTGGCCGACCTCAAGGCCAAGGGCGTGCAGGTGACCACGGTCGACAAGTCGGCGTTCGAGAAGGCGACCGGCGCGGTGGACGACAAGTGGCTCGCGCAGCCGATCGGGCCGTACGTGAAGAAGGTCATCACCGCGGCTCGTTCGAAGTAACGAAGACAGCGGGCGCCTCACGGCGCCATGCCCTAAGAGGAGACATCAATGAATGCGATCGAACGCGCCGTCGTCAGCTTGTGCCGCGCGGTGCTGTGGTTGAGCACCGCCGTGATCTTCGTGATCCTGTGCGCGAACACCGTGCTGCGCTATGCCACCGGCTCCAGCGTGCAATGGGCCAACGAAGTGCCCGAGTTGCTGTTCCCGTGGATGGTGATGGCCGGCGTGGTGCTGGCCGCGGTGCATGGCGCGCACATCACGACCACTTTCATGATGGAAGTGTTGCCGGCCAAGGTGCGGCGCGTGATCACGAGCGCGAGCTGGCTCGTCGTCGCCGGCCTGTAC
>JAYUPO010000075.1:0-5063 GCA_043760085.1 Burkholderiales bacterium | reverse complement strand
AACGATGTCCTTGGGCAAGCCTGCCGGCGCGGAGACGCCGAAATAGTTCTCGGCGATCAGGCTCGGATAGCCCAACTCCGTGGTCGTGGGCACGTCGGGAAGCAGCGGTGAGCGTTGCCGCGTCGTGACCGCGAGCGCCTTGATCTGGCCGGCCTTGACCATCGGCACGAACGCGGTGATGACATCGATGCCCACAGGCACGACGCCGGCGATCAAGTCGGTGGCCATGGGTGCGCCGCCACGGTAGGGAACATGCGTCATGCGGATCTTCATGGCGCCATTGGCCATTTCACCGACGATGTGCCCGATCGAACCCGGCCCGCCGCTGGCGAAGTTGTAGCCCGGCGCGGCGGCGGCGCTGGGCAAGTCCTTCAACGTGGCCGGCCCCGTCTTCGGGTTGGCCATGATCATCACTGGCGCCACACCGAGCATGGCAATGTGGGTGAACTGCCGCACCGGGTCGTATGGCGGCTTGGGCAACGTGAAGGGGCCGATCGACGTGGGCGTGGAATTCGACAGCATCAGGGTGTAGCCGTCGGCCGGCGAGCGCACCACTTCGCTGCCACCGATCGTGCCGCCGGCACCCGGCTTGTTGTCGATGATCACGGGCTGCCCCAACGATCTGGCCAGCGGCTCGGCAATGGCCCGCGCAACGATGTCGCTGGCGCCGCCAGCAGCGAAAGTCACGACGATGCGGATGGGCTTCTCGGGCCAGGCCGCACTGGCCTGCCCGGCCAAGCCCACCATGGCGGCGGTAACGGCGGCGGTAACGGCGGCGGACATGAACGGGTGTTTCACTTGCATGGTTGTCTCCGGGTGTGCGGCTGTGTGCGGCTACGAGCCGCGGTAGGTGGAATAGGCCCAGGGCGACACCAGCAGCGGCACGTGGTAGTGCGCAGCGGCGTCGGCAATGCCGAAGTCGACCGACACGTGGTCGATGAACGCAGGTTGCGGCAAGGCCACGCCGCGCGCACGGAAGTACGGCGCCACCGCGAACACCAGCCGGTACTGGCCCACCGCCATGGCCGCCGCGTCGAGCAGCGCGCCGCCGTCATGGCGGCCGTCGGTATCCAGCGTGAAGGCCTTCAGGGTCGTGGCATTCGGCCCGTGCAGGCGCTGCAGCGTGACCTGCATGCCCGCTGCCGGGCAGCCGTGCATGGTGTCGAGAACGTGGGTGCTGAGGTGTCCCATGGGCGGGCCTTTCAGTGCGGGGCGGATGCGGAGCGATGCGAGGCAGATGCGGGCGTGGCGCAGTGGCCTTGGCGCCGCAACGCCAGCAGCTTGAACCAAGGCGCGAAGTGTATACACTGTCGCGCACAAAACATGGCCAAGACGACCCGCGTGCTGCTGAAGACTCGGCCGGCGCCCCCCGCCGCCAAGCCCGCAGCGGCGGGTGCCACCGAACGCATCGTCGCGTCAATCACCGCGGCCATCGTCGAGCGCCGGCTGATGCCGGGCACCAAGCTGTCGGAGCAGACGATCGGTGATGTCTTTGAAGTCTCGCGCACGCTGGTGCGCCAGGCGCTGAACCAGCTCAGCCGCGACCGGCTGGTCACCCTGGCGCCAGCGCGCGGCGCGTTCGTCGCCATGCCCAGTGTCGATGAAGCACGCCAGGTGTTCCAGGTGCGTTCGATGCTCGAAGGCGCTCTGGCCCGCCAGCTCTGCGCGTGCATCACCGACCAGCAGATCGCCGCACTGCGCAGCCACCTGCGCCACGAAGCGGCGGCGGTTGTGCGCACCGATGTGCCCGGGCGCACGCGGCTCTTGGCCGACTTTCATGTGCTGCTGGCCCGCATGCTGGGCAACGAGGTGCTGGCGCAATTGCTGCGTGACCTGCTCAGCCGCTCGTCGCTCATTGCGCTGATGTACCAGTCGTCTCACTCGGCGGCCCATTCGCAGCAGGAACATGTGCTGATCGTCGACGCGCTGGCCAAACGCGATGCCCGCGCCGCGGCCAGGCTGATGACGCAGCACCTGGCCGCGGTGGAACATAACCTGCACCTGAACCCGCACGGCGCAGACCTTGGCGCCGCGCTTCGCCCCTGAGCCGAGCATGAGCCGCCGGGCCGTTCCCAAGGCGAATACCGCAGTGCGAAGCACGGAGGTTTTCTGATGAACCCGCACACCACTCCACCACTAAACAACCCACGCTACCCGCGCGACCTGTGCGGCCATGGCCGCCAGCCGCCGCAGGCGCACTGGCCCGGTCGCGCGCGCGTGGCGTTGCAGTTCGTGCTGAACTTCGAGGAAGGCGGCGAGAACAGCGTGCTGCATGGTGACGCCGGCAGCGAGCAGTTTTTGTCTGAGATGTTCAACCCGCCGGCGTTCGCGGCGCGGCACCTGAGCATGGAAAGCGTCTACGAATACGGCGCGCGCGTCGGCGTGTGGCGCATCTTGCGCGAGTTCGAGCGCCGCGCCTTGCCGCTCACCGTGTTCGGCGTGGCCATGGCGCTGGAGCGCTGCCCGGAGGTGACGGCCGCGTTCAAGGCCCTGGGCCACGAGATCGCCTGCCATGGCTGGCGCTGGATCAGCTATCAAGACGTGGCTGAAGCGGTTGAGCGCGAGCATCTGGCGCTGGCCATGGCACGCATCGAGGCGTTAACCGGTGAACGCCCGCTGGGCTGGTACACCGGGCGCGACAGCCCGAACACGCGCCGCCTGGTGGCCGACCACGGCGGCTTCGAATACGACAGTGACCATTACGGTGACGACCTGCCCTTCTGGCTGCATGTGCGCAAGACCGACCAGACGCTGGCGCCGCACCTGGTGCTGCCCTACACGCTCGACGCCAACGACATGCGCTTCGCCCTGCCGCAGGGCTATTCGCACGGCGACGAATTTTTTCAGTACCTGCGCGATGCCTTCGACGTGCATTACGCCGAGGGCGATGAACGCCCGTCGATGATGAGCATCGGCATGCACTGCCGCATCCTCGGCCGGCCCGGCCGCATGCGGGCATTGCAGCGCTTTCTCGACCATGTGCAGGCGCACGACCGCGTCTGGGTCGCGCGGCGCATCGACATTGCGCGCCACTGGCGGGCGACGCATCCGTTTGACGCCAACACCGCCTTTGTTTGGGAGTGAACCCGTGCTGACCCTCGACCAGATCAACGCCGCCAGCGCCGACGCATTCGTCACGTTACTGGCCGGCACCTATGAACATTCGCCGTGGATCGCGCAGCAGGCCGCGCCGGCGCGGCCCTTCGCCAGCCTGGTGCAACTGAAGCTCGCGCTGGCGCAGGTGGTGCGCGATGGTGGCCGTGACGCGCAGTTGAGCTTGATCCGCGCCCACCCTGAACTGGCGGGCAAGGCCATGGTGAGCAAAACGCTGACCGCCGAATCAAACCACGAACAAAGCCAGGCCGGATTGACCGCCTGCACCGCCCAGGAGTTGGCCCGCATCCAGCAACTCAATGCTGGCTACAACGCAAAGTTCGGCTTCCCCTTCATCCTGGCCGTGCGCGGGCCGCGTGGCACGGGGCTGAGCAAGGCCGAGATCATGGCCACCTTCGAGCGGCGCCTGGCCAACCACCCCGACTTCGAATTGGCCGAGTGCCTGCGCAACATCCACCGCATTGCCGAAATCCGCTTGAATGACAAGTTTGGCCACACGCCGCAACACGGCAACCAGGTGTGGGATTGGGCCGAGCAGTTGGCCGCGCACAGCGACCCGAGCTATGCCGAGCGCGGCGAACTCACCGTCACCTACCTCACCGCGGCACATCGCGCCTGTGCGCAGCAGTTGACGCACTGGATGCGCGCCGAGTGCGGCTTTGACAGCGTTGCGATCGACGCCGTGGGCAACGTGGTGGGCCTGTATCACGGCAGCGACCCCAACGCCAAACGCCTGCTCACCGGCAGCCACTTTGATACCGTGCGCAACGGCGGCAAGTACGACGGGCGGCTGGGCATCCTGGTGCCGATGGCCTGCGTGCGTGAACTGCGGCGCCAGGGCCGGCGCCTGCCGTTCGGCATTGAAGTGATCGGCTTTGCCGAAGAAGAAGGGCAGCGCTACAAGGCCGCGTTCCTGGGCTCCAGTGCGCTCACCGGCCAGTTCGACCAGGCCTGGCTGGAGCAGCAAGACGCTGCCGGCGTCACCATGCTCCAGGCGATGCAGCAAGCCGGGCTGCGCAGCGAAGAGATCCCCTCGTTGCGGCGCGATGCCACGCGCTACCTCGGTTTTGTTGAAGTGCACATCGAGCAAGGGCCGGTGCTGAACGAGCTGGATTTGCCGCTGGGCATCGTGACCTCCATCAACGGCAGCGTGCGCTATGTGGGCGAAATCATCGGCATGGCCAGCCACGCCGGCACCACGCCCATGAACAGCCGCCGCGACGCCGCCACCGCCGCGGCCGAGCTGGCCTTGTTCATTGAACAGCGCGCCAGCACGCAGCCCCACCTGGTGGCCACGATGGGCATGCTCGAAGTGCCCAATGGGTCGATCAATGTCGTGCCCGGCCGCTGCAAGTTCAGCCTGGACATCCGCGCCACCACCAATGAAGTGCGCGATGCCTGCGCGCTAGACGTGCGCGCCGAATTGCAGCGCATCTGCACGCGGCGTGGCGTGCACTTCGAGCTTGAACAAACCATGTCGGTGCCCGCGGCGCCTTCCGCTCCAGCCTGGCAGCAGCGCTGGGAGCGCGCCGTGCAGGCCCTGGGCTTGCCACTGCACCGCATGCCCAGCGGCGCCGGCCATGACGCGATGAAGCTGCATGAAGTGATGCCGCAGGCGATGCTGTTCATGCGCGGCTTGAACGCGGGCATCAGCCACAACCCGCTGGAGTCGGTCACCAACGACGACACCGAACTCGCCGTTCAGGCCTTCATCAACCTGCTGCAGCAACTTGCCGGCGAACCGTCTTGACCACTGCCCGGCACATGGCGCTTGACGCCTGGGTCGATGCCCACTTCGATGAAGAAGTGCGTTTCCTGCAGCAACTGGTGCAGGTGCCCACCGACACGCCGCCGGGCCACAACGCGCCGCATGCGCAGCGCACCGCAGCGCTGCTGGCAGCGTTCGGCTTCGCGGCCGAGCAGCATGCGGTGCCCGCACAAGATGTGCG
>JAYUPO010000074.1:0-5064 GCA_043760085.1 Burkholderiales bacterium | reverse complement strand
CAGGCCATGGCGCGTTGGCCGGGCGAAACACTCAAGCCCGAGGCCCTGGCTGCGGGCCGCGCGGCACTGCTGCCCATTTGGGAGTTGACTCAATCGCGCCGGGGTGGCCGCGCTGCGCGGCTGGCAGATCAAACCGAATTCCTGGCCAGCACGATGCACGCGTTCAACAGCGAGATCGTGCGTTACCTGCGTGAAGATCTGGGCGTGAAGGCGCTCATCAATGCCGGCAACTGGAAGACGGCCAGTGCCACGCAGCTCAACGACGCCGAGCGCTGGAGCTACAGCCCAGGCGAGGTGGATGCTGCGAACGTCTTCACCACGGGCGTGCACCAGGGCCAATACCCGGGCTGGGCCATCGTCAACGGCGACCGCTTCACCGAAGTGAGCGTGCTGCGCCAGCCGCAGCGCATGCCCTTGGCCATTCGGCAATCCGCCACCAGCCATGGCGTGCGGCCCTTCATGATCACCGAAGGCAGCTGGGTGGCGCCCAGCCCCTACATCGCCGAAGGGCCGTTCCTGGTGGCGGCGTACAGCTCGCTGCTCGGCATCGACGCCTATTGCTGGTTCAATGCCGCCGACGAAGCCTGGTCACCCCCCGGTAGCGCCAACGGCTGGCTGGCCTCGCAAGCCAAGTGGAGGCTGGGCACACCGGAGCTGCTGGGCAGCTTTCCGGCCGCCGCGTTGGCGCACCGCATGGGTTACATCAGCCAGGCTGCGCCAGCGCTGCATGAGCAGCGCTCGCTGGCTGACTTGTGGGCACGCCGAGCGCCGCTGCTCAGCGAAAGCCCGAGCTTCGACCCGAATCGCGACGCCGCCAGCCTGGCATCACGCAGTCGTGAAGACGGCACGTTGGCGTTCGAAACCTTCCTCGCCGGCCCCGTGCTGGTGGCGTTTGCCCCCAGCGCTGCGCCGGCCAGCGCGCCGCGCCCGGCCACGCCGCCAGCCGGGCGCAGCGTCGCTGCCCCTGGGCAAGTCGTGCTGGACGCGGCCAAGGCGCTGGCCCGCATCGACACGCCCTACGTTCAAGGCGTCGCGGCGCACTTCGACGCCGCGGTCACGCACACCCTCAGCGCCAGCGCGTACCAGTCGGCCAACAGCTATGGCGCGGTGATCACGGTATCGATGGATGGCCAGCCGCTGGCCAGTTCACGCAAGGTGCTGGTGCAGTACGCCACCCGCAGCCGGCCCACCGGCTGGAAGCAGGAGCCGGCCACCTTGGCCGTTGAGGGCGAGCGCGCGCAGCCAGGCTTCGAGCTGAAGGACTTTGGCCGCGCGCCGTGGCAGGTGGAAGCCGCGCAGTTGCGGGTGCGGCTGAACAACCCGGCGCTGCGCGAGGCCGTGGTGCTCGACATGAACGGCATGGCCGTGGCCACGGTGGCGCTGCGCAAGCACGCGCAGGGCGTTGAGTTCGATTTCCCGCCGCAAGCCATGTACGTGGTGCTGCGCTGACCACGCCGGCGCCGAGCCTGCCATGAACAACATCTCTGCCACCGAACCCAACTGGTCGCGCGAGGCCAAACCGCTGTTTCAATGGGACCCGGCACGTTCGCTGTTGGCCAGCATCCGCGCCTACCAGTGTGCCCAGAGCCGGCGCTCGCCGCTGGCCGCGCTGCAACGCCGTTGGGCCAGCCTGCGGCACCGCTTCTGGCAGGCTGTGACGGGCGCTGACATCCCGATCAACACGCGCATCGGCGGCGGCTTGTTGCTGCCGCACCCCAACGGCATCGTCATCCATTCGGGCAGCGTGATCGGCCCGAACTGCCTGATCTTTCAGCAAGTCACGCTGGGCACCAATGGGGCCGGGCCGCCCACCCTGGGTGGCCATGTGGACATTGGCGCGGGCGCCAAGATCCTGGGTGAAATCCACGTTGGCGATCACGCCAAAGTGGGCGCCAATGCGGTGGTGATGAGGGATGTGCCCAGCGGCGCCACAGCAGTGGGCATCCCGGCGCGGGTCATTGCGGCGCCACAGCATTGAAAGCCTGAGCTATTGCACGCCAGCCCGGCACGCCAGCCCAGCATGCCCAGCATGTCGGCTGGCCCGTCTGCGCGGTGTACATTGCCCTGGCTTGATGAAAGCCGCATTGCGAATACATGGCGCCACGGCAGCGCGCAGGCATCCAGGTAAGGGGCCCGCGCGGGCAGCAGAAATCTGGCATCTGAGCGTCTCGCCCCTGCCATTGGCGCGCAGTCAACCCACCTCAACAGGAGAGCTGATCATGAAGACTTGTGTCCTTCGCCGCATCCTCGCCAAAGCCGCCTTGGGCGTGGCGCTGCCCTTGTCGCTTTTGGCGCTGCCTGCTGGCGCCGCCGACATCAGGATAGCGATCACGGTTGACAACTCCTATGCGCTGTTCATCGGCAACAACACGGCGGCCACCAGCCTTGTCGGCAGTGATTTCAACTGGCCAACCACTGAGGTCTACAACTTCACGCTGGATTCGGACAAGTACCTTTATGTGGTCACCGCATCAGACCTGTCCGTGGCGCAGGGTTTTTTGGGCCAGTTCCAAAATCTCAGCAGCGGCTACAAGTTCTACAGCAACGACCCGCAGTGGCAAGTCATGGCCACCGGCCTGGGCAGCGCGGCACCTTATTCGGGCAGCGCCGCCGATCTCACGCTGTTGTCAAACGAAATCGTCGATGCCAACGGCGGCGGCAACCCCTCAGGCGGCTGGGTCAGCCTGACGGCCGGGCCGGCCAACGGCAGTGCGCCGTGGGGCGCCATCGGCAGCATTGATGCGGCCGCGCGTTGGGTTTGGTACAGCAGCAACGGTGACACCGACCCCACCTCGCCGGGCTTCAATCACAACGAGTGGCTGGTCTTTCGCGTGGCCATTGCTGCCACGCCCGATGTCCCCGTGCCCGAGGTGCCCAGCATTCCGGAACCCAGCACCACGGCCTTGATGCTGTTGGGCCTGCTCGGCCTCGGCGCCGCCGCGCGCAAGCGCTTGTAACTTCTGCGCCTGGCGCAGCACCTGCACCAACGCCTTCACTCGCAGCGCCTTTGGGCTCACCCAGGGCGCTGCGCCGTTTGGCTCACACCAGCACGCGCTCTATGCCCCCCGCATTGGCCCGCGCCACGTACTCGGGCAGCCATTGCTCGCCCAGGATCTGGCGCGCCATTTCGACCACGATGTAGTCGGCTTCAAGCAAGCCGCTTTGCAGGTCTGCGCCATAGCGCGACAAGCCTTGCAGGCAACTCGGGCACGAGGTGAGGATCTTGATGTTGGCCCCGGCCGCCAGCGCGCCACCAGCGCGCAGGGCGGCTTCATCGCGCTGCAATTCTTCTTCCTTGCGAAAGCGTACTTGCGTGGCGATGTCGGGCCGCGTCACACCCAGCGTGCCGCTTTCGCCGCAGCAGCGTTTGCTCTCCAGCACACCCGGGCCCATCAGCGAGCGCACCGTTTTCAGCGGCTCTTGCAGCTTCATCGGGCTGTGGCAGGGGTCGTGGTACAGATAGCCGCCCTGACCTGGCAAGGTAATTCCCTTTTCCAATAGATATTCGTGGATGTCGATGATCCGGCACCCAGGAAAGATCTCGTCGAACTGGTAGCCCTGCAGCTGGTCGTAGCAGGTGCCGCAGCTCACCACCACCGTCTTGATGTCGAGGTAGTTGAGCGTGTTGGCGACGCGGTGAAACAGCACCCGGTTGTCGGTGATGATTTTGTCGGCCTTGTCGAACTGCCCGCTGCCGCGCTGTGGGTAGCCGCAGCACAAGTAACCCGGCGGCAGCACCGTTTGCACACCGGCGTGCCACAGCATCGCCTGCGTGGCCAGGCCGACCTGCGAGAACAGCCGCTCCGAGCCGCAGCCGGGGAAATAGAACACCGCCTCGGTCTCGGCCGTGGTGGTGGCCGGGTTGCGGATGATCGGCACGTAGTCTTTGTCTTCGATGTCGAGCAAGGCGCGCGCGGTTTTTTTCGGCAAGCCGCCGGGCAGCTTCTTGTTGATGAAGTGGATCACCTGCTCCTTGATCGGCGCGGTGCCGACGGTGGCGGGTGGCCGCGCGGTCTGCTTGCGCGCCAACCGTTGCAACAGGTCGTTCGCCAGCCGCTGCGCCTTGAAGCCGATGCCGACCATGGCACCGCGCATCAGGTTGATCGTCTGCGGGCTGGTGGCATTCAGGAAGGTCATGGCCACCGCGTTGCCAGGGCGGAAGCTCTTCTTGCCCATCTTGCGCAGCAGGTTGCGCATGTTCATCGACACGTCGCCGAAGTCGATCTTGACCGGGCACGGGCTCAGGCACTTGTGGCACACGGTGCAGTGGTCGGCCACGTCTTCGAACTCTTCCCAGTGGCGCAGGCTGATGCCGCGGCGCGTTTGCTCTTCGTACAAAAATGCCTCGACCAGCAACGAAGTCGCGAGGATCTTGTTGCGCGGGCTGTAGAGCAAATTGGCGCGCGGCACGTGCGTGGCGCACACCGGCTTGCACTTGCCGCAGCGCATGCAGTCCTTGATGCTGTCGGCGATGGCGCCGATGTCGCTCTGCTGCATGATGAGCGATTCGTGGCCCATCAGCCCGAAGCTGGGCGTGTAGGCCTGGCTCAGGTCTGAGGGCCGCAGCTCCGCCGTGGTGCCGAGCTCGGCCACATCGGCGCGGCCCGCGCCGCCCCGGATCAGCTTGCCCTTGTTGAATCGGCCTTCTGGGTCGACGCGCTGCTTGTAGGCCGCGAAATCGGCCAGCTCGGCATCGGTCATGAATTCGAGCTTGGTGATGCCGATGCCGTGCTCACCCGAGATCACGCCGTCGAGCTGGCGCGCCAGGCTCATGATGCGCGCGACCGCTTCGTGCGCGGTTTGCAGCATCTCGTAGTCGTCACTGTTGACGGGGATGTTGGTGTGCACATTGCCGTCACCGGCGTGCATGTGCAGCGCGATCCACACCCGGCCGTGCAGCACCTGCTTGTGGATCGCCTGGCACGCATCGATCACAGGCGACAGCGCCGCCCCAGCGAAGATGGCTTGCAGCGGCGCGCGCACTTGCAGCTTCCACGAGGCGCGCAGCGTGTGGTCTTGCAGCGGCGCGAAGTAGCTGCGCTCGCCGTCGCTGGCGTCCAGATG
>JAYUPO010000073.1:0-14169 GCA_043760085.1 Burkholderiales bacterium | reverse complement strand
AACTGCAGGCGCAGCGCCTGGCATTGCTGGCCGAAGCGCGCGGCACGCGCGGCAGCGGCACGCGTGGCCCCGAGGGCGAAGACGGCAAGGCACCGTAGACTGCGCGCGCACCGAAGGGGCCGCCCGCATGTCATCGCGCTTGCTCGACAACCTGAACGAACAACTTTCCCAGGCCCACGAGTTGGTCGCGTGGGGCCGTGTTCAGGCGCAGCGCGCGCTGTACTTTGCGCGCCAGGGCCAACGTGAAACCGCCACCGAACTGGTGGCCGCGGTGCGCCATGAGTTCGCCGCCGCGCCGCACGCTGAAGTCACGGCCTGGATCAGCCTGGCCGAGGCCTTGAACAAGTTCTACGCCAAGCCCGGCGCCGAAGGCATGGACCGCCTGCGCCGCGCCCAGGCCCTGGCCCGCGCCATCCAGCACCCGGTGCTGGTGCCGCTGTGCGCGGCCTGGCTGGCGCACTTCGAGTTCAACGCCAACCGCATGGAAGCGATGGTGCTGCACGCCTCGCAAGCCCTGAGCCTGGCGCAGGGCGACCACCACGCCGCCCTGGCGCGCGTCAGCCTGGTGCTGGCCGACGCCTTCCACTACGCCGGTCGCTTCGACCTGGCCAAGCCCCGGTATGCCCGCGTGCGTGAACACGCTTTGGCCGATGGTGATGACGCGATGATCAGCGCGATGTTGCATAACGTGGCGGCGTTTCGCGCAAGTGCGGTCCGGCTAGAGGATGCATTTGGACGGCACTCACCCAGCGAGGCCAAGCGGGCCCTTATGGAGGCTGAGTCAACACGCACGTACGACTATGGTGTTGGGTCGAGCGCCATGCGACTCCTTGTACCGCTGCTTCGAGCTCAGTTGTTTACTGTCCAGAAAGACTATTCCAGCGCGATTGCACTTTTCGATGCAAACATAGAGCTTGCAGTCGAGCAAGGACTAGCCCGATTGCTCGCCTGTTTTCATGCTGATCGCGCGTGGTGCCACTTCAACCAGCAGAACCTTCAGCTAACCAGATTCGACATTGACGCCGCAATTGGAGCCCTTATCCATGTCGCAGATCCGGACGACTCAGCAGGAACTCACGCAAGGATCGCAAGAGTGCTTAGCGCGAATGGGAATACTGACGCATCGAAGGAACACGAGGCATTGGCAGCCCGTTACCTCAATGAGCACAAAGGTAACCAGGCCAGTCTTCTTGCTTTGCTCGAAACGTTGAACCCCAATCCGCGTTAACTCACTGCTCGGGGTGGGCAAACAATCGCTCCATTGCGATGTCAATCACCATCCCGCACAGGCTATACAGCAGCGAACCGATAAGCGCTGCCGGAAAGCCGCTGACGCTGAAGCCGTTGAGCAACGATGCGGCCGCCCAGAACATCAGCGCATTGATGACGAACAGGAACAAGCCCAGCGTGATCAGCGTCACCGGCAAGGTCAACAACACCAGCAGCGGGCGCACCAGGGTGTTCAACAGGCCCAGCACCAGTGCCGCAATCAGCGCCGCACTGAAGCTGGCGACCGCCACCCCTGAGTACAGATGCGCCACCAACAACAGCGCCGCAGCCAACAACAACCAACGTGTGATGAGCTTCATGGCGCGCAGCATAGCGCGTGGGTGTTGCGTCGGGGAATGGCAACCGTTTCGAGCAAAAGCGCTTCCATGCCCTGGCCACACGCATTAACATCGCGCCCACGGGAAACCGAGAGAAATCCAGGGCAAACAAGCCTGGCCCGGGCCCGCTGAACCCCTATCCAACACTGACGGAGATCGACACATGGCAACTGCAAAGAAAGCTCCTGCAAAAAAGGCCGCGGCCAAGAAGGCGCCGACGAAAAAGGTAGTCGCACCAAAGCCGCCGACGAAGAAGGTTGCAGTCAAAAAAACGGCCGCCGCCCCCGCCAAGAAGCCCGCGGCCAAGAAGCGCGCACCCAGTGCCGCGTTCATGAAACCCATGACCCCCAGTGCGGCGCTGGCCGCGGTGATCGGCGACAAGCCGCTGCCGCGCACCGAGGTCACGCGCAAGTTGTGGGAATACATCAAGAAGAACAGCCTGCAAGACAAGGCCAAGAGGACCATGATCAATGCCGATGCCAAGCTGAAGGAAATCTTCAAGAAGGCCCAGGTTTCGATGTTCGAGATGACCAAGCTGATCAGCGGCCACCTGAGCTGAAACGCGGCGTTCGATTGCAAGGGCCGGCACTGCCGGCCCTTTTTCTTTGCCGCTGCGCTCCCGCCTCAGGGCGCCGCAGGCAGGCCGAACAAGCGCGCGCCGTTGGCCCAGGCAATGTTGCGCGCTGCCTCGGGCGGCAAGTCGCCCAGCCACAGCCGCGCCTCGCTCATCAAGCCTTCGTAGTATTGCCAGCGCGCATTGATCCAGGTGTCAGAGCCAATCAAGAAGCGCGTGGAATGCTCGCTCAGCAGCGCTTTCCATTCGGCGCTCAGGTGGCCGTTCTCGGTCAACCCGGGCCGGTAAGACAACTCACCCATCAACGCCGGGTGGCGCTGCAACAGCTCGCGCACGCGCGCCGGCGGCGTGCCGCCGATGCCGGTGTGCGCCCAGACCAACCGCGCCTTGGGGGCATGGGCCAGCAGCCTGGTCACGGCCACGTCGTCCACATGCGCCAGCACCACCAGGCCGCGCTGTTCGGCCAGTTGCATCAACTTGCGCGCCACCGGGCCGTCGGCGTTGGCGCTGTCATAGAGATGGAATTCACCGATGCCGCGATACGGCCCGGCCGGTGTGCCCGCGGCCAGTTCACGCAACACCATGTCGTGAATGGTCTCGTCGGCAAACCAGCCGCTGTAGTCGGCCCGGTTGCGGTACGGCCGCACCAGCGGCACCACGGTCACGCCGGCCGCGCGCGTGGCCGCGCCGGCCTGGACCAGGGCCAGGGTGCCGGCATTGGGCCGGCTGTTGGCCACGATGGCGCGCACGCCGCTGCGTTGCATGCGGGCCAGCACGTCGGGCACGGGGTGCGGGCAGGGCGCGGCGTCGGCGCAGGCCTCGTCGTTGTAGTGCAGGTGGGCGTCGAACAAGGGCCCGGCATAGGGCGCAGCCACGGCCGCCGCTGCCGCCAGCGCGCCGGCCAGGCCGGCGACCAGGCCCACCAGTGCCGCGCGCTTCATGCTGCCGCCAGGCGGCGCTCGAGCAAGTCGAGCCGGTCCTGACCCCAGAACAGTTCGCCGAGGGCAATGTAGCTGGGCGCACCGAACACACCCGCGGCCAACGCGCGTGCGGTGTTGGCGGCGTAGCGTTCCTGTGCAGCGGGAAGTTTGGCTTGCTGCAGCCGCTGCGCATCGAGCCCGGCTTCACGCACCAACGCTGCCAGCGTGGCACCGTCGGCAATGTTCTGTTCATGCACCCACACCGCGCGCATCACCGCGCCGGCCAGGTTCAACGCGGCCTCGGTGCCATCGTTCGCTTGCACCGTGATGATCAACCGCGCAGCGTCGTCGGCCGCCACCGGGAAGTGCTTCGGGTGCAGGGTCAGCGGCAAGCCCAGCGCCTGGCTGAACCGTTTGAGATCGACCAGCCGGTACGCCTGGCGCTGCGGCGCGCGTTTGGCCAGCGGCAGGCCGCCGCTGACCGGGAAGATCTGCCCCAGGTCGATGGGCAGCACCTCGATGCTGGCGCCGGCGGCACGGGCGATGCGGCGCAGCCGCTCGTGGCCCAGGTAGGTCCAGGGCGAATTCGGCGCGAAGTGGTATTCGATGTTGTGGCTCATCAGCAACCTCCATGCTTGCAGTGCGGTGTTCGCGTTGTGAACAACCCGGTGGCTCGGGCGCGGGCCCTGGTGGGCGGTGGCGCGCAGTGTAGGAGTTCACCGTTTGCCCACAGCCGGGGCAAGCTGCCCCTGTTCGAGCCGGCCCTGCCAGGCCGGCGCCGGGCTTTCCTCATTCGATGCGGATGCCATCGCGCGAGGCCTGGTACGCCGCCTCGGTGCGGTTGCGCACACCCAGGGCCGCGAACACCGCTTTCAAGTGCGTCTTGACGGTGGATTCGGCCACGCCCAGTTCCGCGGCAATCAGCTTGTTGGGCAGGCCGCGGGCGGCGGCTTGGTAGACCTCGAACTGGCGCGGCGTCAAAGTGGCCAGGCGTTCACGCGCATCGGCCACGGCCGGGTCGCCGGCTTCGCCCAGGTGCGCGGCGTGGCTGAGTGCCTCGTGCGGCAAGAAGATGTTGCCGGCCAACACTTGTTCCAGGGCCTGCAACATGGCCTGTGTACCGAAGCGTTTGGGCACGAAGCCGGCCGCCCCCAGCTCGATAGCCTGGTGCATGAGCTGCGGATCGGTGTCACCCGATAACACCACGATGCGTGCGACACAGCCCGCTTCGCGCAGCCGCTCGATGGCCGCCGCGCCGGTGTGCGCGTGATCCAGGTTCCAGTCGAGCAGCACCAGGTTGTAGTTGACCTGGCGCACGCGCTCGAGCGCGGCGGCCAGCGTCGCCACCGCATCGGTTTGAAGCTGTGGCGCCAGCGTGCCCAGCAGGCCTTGCAGGCCTTCCAGGAACATCACGTGGTCGTCGATCATCAGCAGCCGCATACCCTGTGCCCGCCTTTCGATTCGAATTGGTTCAGCGTCCCCATCGCCATGTTGCCGCCGGCGAGTCTATGAAGCGCCAGCGCACAGGCACCCCGGTAGAAGCACGCACGCGACGGCGTGAATAAGTCACACGGCCAGCGCATCGAATTCACCACTCTTGAGGCGACACAGTGCCTAGCCTTGGCCCGCGTCGTCTTCTGCCCGGCGCGGGCCGACAACGCAACAACCAGGACACACCATGTTCGACCTCATGCTCAACCAAGTAGCCCCCCGCCGCCACGCTGCGCCGTACCGAGGCCCGGAACGCCGGGGCCACGCGCCACCGGGGCAAGCGTCCATCGCCCTGTACGCCAGCATGCTCGACGAAGTCGACTACGGCTTGCTCTTGCTCAGCCCGGCCGGCCAGGTGCTGCACGCCAACCACGCCGCGCGCACCGAACTTGACGAGCAGCATCCGCTGCGCCGGCTGGGCGGCATGTTGGGCGCCAGGCTGGGGCGTGATGTGCTGCCGTTGCACGACGCGCTGGCCGCGGCCCAGCGCGGCCTGCGCCGCTTGCTCACGCTGGGCGAAGGCGCGCAACGGATCAGCGTGGCAGTGGTGCCGCTGGCGCAAAGCCCTGGGGCCACCGGCCATGCCACGCTGGTGGTGCTGGGCAAGCGGCAGATGTGCGAAGGCTTGTCGGTGCAATGGTTCGCGCGCGGCCATGCGCTCACCCAAACCGAAACCCGTGTGCTCGAAGCGCTGTGCGCCGGCGTGGCGCCCAGCCTCATCGCCAAGCAGCATGGCGTGGGCATGGCCACGGTGCGCACGCAAATCGGCAGCATCCGCAACAAAACAGGCAGCGCCAGCATCCGCGAGCTGGTGCGCATGGTCGCGGTGCTGCCGCCCCTGGTCAGCGCGTTGCGCGACCCAAGCCGCATGCCCACCCAGCACTGGGCGCAGGCGGCGTGAGGCCGCCGCGCCGCCATGGGCCCGGCCGTCCTCAACGGCCTGCCTGACGAATTGCAGCGCGAAGCACGAAGGAACTTCACTCTGCGCGCCGCAAGCGCAGTGAAGGCAACGGTTAACATTCGCGCGCCATGCAGCGCGCGGACATCGACCCCATCGCCATTGCCCCCCTCACACCGCACCTGCGCGATCTGGCGCGGCGCGGCGAACTGCGCCGCTACCGCAAGGGCACCTTGCTCATACAAGAGGGCGACTTCGGGCAAACGCTGTACATCATCCTCGAAGGCCAGGTGCGCGCCTTCGCCACCGGCGACAAGGGCCGCGAGATCACCTACGGCGAATACGGCGCCGGCGAATACATGGGCGAGCTCAGCCTCGACGGCGGCCCGCGTTCAGCCAGCGTCGAAACACTGAAGGCTTCGCTGTGCGCGGTGATCACGCGCCAGACCTTGCAGCAGTTCATCGCCGACGTGCCCGAATTCGCATTTGAACTGCTGGCCAAGGTGATCCGCCGCGCCCGCCACGCCACCACGAACGCCAAGCAAATGGCGCTGCTCGACGTCTACGGCCGCCTGGCCCTTTTGCTCGAAGGCCTGGCCCGCCCGCGCCCCGACGGCACGCGCCTGATTGAACCCTGCCCGACCCAGGACGACATGCGCAAGCGCCTGGGCTGCTCGCGCGAAATGATCTCGAAGTTGCTCAAGGGCCTGAAGCAGGGCGGCTGGGTGCGCGACGACGGCAACAAGACCTTGGTGTTGATGAAGGCGTTGCCGCCGGGGTGGTGATCCCCGGTCTAGCTGCCGGTGCCACGCACCCGGCGCACTCAGGGCAACAGACGGCCACGCCCCACCCGATGAGCGCTCACACCCGCTGGCGGGCTGGCGGTCTGATCGAGTATTGAATGTCGCGGGGCCGTCGGCCGGACAGGTTTGCCGCCGCGCGAGGCAGCGGGCTCGATATAGGGCAGAAATTGCGCGATCAATCGGCGGGCTACTTGGGGCGCCGCAACGCTGGTGCCATTCATGCGCACCAGCGTTCCGCTGCGCGTGCCTGAAGCCACCACGCCCGCCAACGTCCTGGACTCATCGCTCGTGGCCACCAGGTCTGGCCAGTACGCCCGCAACGGGTTGCGAGTCGGGCCAGCCGACGAGTAGCGCGCGAGCTCCAACCCTTCAGCGGTAGACAGGCAAGCGCCTACCACCACGGTCCGCGTGCCGTTGGCGATGCTGCTGCAGGTTCCCGCCCGGCGCACCAAGCTGCCTGGGGGGTCGTCTTCGTTAACCCGCAGCGGCAAGTTCCCGGTCAACAACCGACTCTGGCGCGACGGCGCACCAGAGCCCACCACGGGGTCATCGCGCTCGATCCAGGCATTCAGCTCGATGGCTTGTTCGGCTGCCAACGGCTTGGTCAACGCGATGGTCAGCTCCCAGATTCCCGGCATCGCCTCGGGCCTCTCACCTTGTGGCACGCGGGTCGGCGCCAAGGCCACCAACGCCATGGCGTCATTGAGCCCGCTTGCCACGTCAAGGCGGTGGATCACTGCTGCAACAGGCATCTTTCCTGTCGCGCCGCGCAAGACATTGACCGAGTCGATGGGCGCTGTGCACGTAGCGCCAGTGGGCGACTTCACGGTGATCTCCAAGTACCCGCCGAAGTGTTTGGGATACCAGATCTCCAAGAAAGTATCAGTGAGATCGTCGGCCAGCACCTGCCATGGCAACGTGCAGCGAGGCGCGCCCGAGGTCAGCTTGATGGCCGCATGACCATCCGCTTCGAAACTGTTGCCGGCAGCCAGGACGATGGCCAGATAACGCGACGGAACGCCTGAGTCGTTCAGCGGCTTCATCGCTGTGGCCACGACCGCATCCATGGCGCACTCGACGATCGTCGAACCATCGTGTGGCCCGGCCATCGAGCCATAGCTCAAGTTGATGACCAGGGGGGCCGTCTCATGCGTACGCTCCAGGATGTAGCGCAACGCATCCAGAACATGGGTGACCATCGAGCCACCAGAAGTGTCGTCAACCGCGTACTGTGGCAACTGCACGAAGATGATTGACGGCTGAAGGGCCTGGTTCGCATCAGCCGGCGCACCAGCAGCCAGATCCAGCACGTGCGTGCCGTGCGTCAGCACTTTTGAGACACTGTCGTACGCCGCAGCGCTATAAATGGAATCTTCATCCGGCTGGCTGCGCTGCGAATGCACGGCCAGCAAGGCATCGATGTCGGCCCCTGCCAACTCGCGGCCATAGCCCTGTCCAGCCGCCTCGCGCCAAGGCCCGGTGCCGAGACCTTCGCCTTGATCCCACAGGTACGCAATGCGCGTGTTCCAGCGCTGTTGCTCCTCGTTCCAATGGCGAAAGCGCTCATGGGCGAAGGCACACCCGAAATCGATGACGGCCACCACGGGCCGGCTCAGCTTGTCTTCGGGGTTGACCTTCCTGTTCGCCGCTTCGAACGAAGGTTTGGTGTCTCCCGCAAATCCCAATTCAATGCGCTTCACACCGGGAAGCTGCGTTAATGCGGCCAGTTCATTTGGCGCCACTGAAGCGGTGGCGTAGCACGCTTTGCCATTGCGCGCGACCACCTGATGCGGGAAGTCGAGAACGGCATCGCTGTCGAGCTCCAGCGCCACCCTGAGAAAACGAGTGGTTCGTTCCGGCACATCCTGCGCGCGCGTCGTGCCGCTGAATGCAGTGAGGTCAGCCCAAAGCAAGTAGGGGTCGAGGTAGAGATCCGGCCTGTCTTGCCAGGTTGTCCCTAATACGACGCTCTTATCGACGTGATCCCACACCATGGTGTCACCCGGCTGCGCGTTTTTTTGCCGCGCCCTTGGGTCGTTTCATAGCCCTTGGGCGCTTCTCATCCACCTCATAGTTGAACTCGGCGCGCGCTTGCTCGAACAAGCGCTCAAGCATGGGCGAGGGCTGTGGCCAAAAGCCCTTACCCTGGTGCCGCACGGCAACGGCCGGCGCGCCAGCAGTCGGCTTGGCGAATACTTTAGCCGGGTCATTGATCAAGTCTGGGCGTTGGCTGGGCAAGTCGGGGTAGTTGCGACCATCAAACGTGCGCCCAGTCAAGGCCGCCCCGCTGGCCCTGGCAATCACGTAGTCGGCCAACGCATCGGCCAGCACGTACCCGGCCGCTCCATCGACGGGAAAGTGCAGCCCTGCGACAACCCGGTTGTCAGCGATCCGCCGCGCGAGTTTTGCCAGCTGCTCGTTCGTCGCCGCAAGCGCCACAGCGCCTTTGGACGGCAAGATGGCCGCCATGATATTGGCGAACATATAAGCCTCAGTGGCATGCCCGCTGGGAAAGGCGGCATAGCTCGGCGTCAATACCAAAGGCTGCACCAACGGTGAGTACTCGATGGGCCGTGGGCAGGCCAACTGATGCTTCAGCCTTTGGGTGATCAACATGGCAAAGTGCAAAGCGACCCTTGTCAGTTCAATCGTGCGGGGCGTTCTGGCCGGGTGGAGATTGCTGATCGCCGCCCAGTACGCGTACTGCGGCACGACCTGGGTAAGAATTTCCGCCGCGCGATCATTGCGCTCGGCCATCTTGGCGAACACGATCTGCAGCTCAGCCTGAAACTTCGCCCTTGACGGGCGAGTGAATGCGACCAGCGGCTGCGCGACGCCCCTTGCATCGCGGCACGTCACACTCGACACGCCTTGGGCGTTGGCCGTGAATTCCAGGCCGCTGAGCATTTCGGTGTACAGCAGGTGAAAGCGCGTGGTGTCGTCCCAGCGGCGCAGGGTGGCCGACTGGTTTGCCAAGGGCAAGCCGTCGGCGGCCTGCCATGCCGCCTCGGGCGTAAACGCTCGCGCATTGCCCATCGGCTTCGTCTCGCTCGGATTCACGAGGTTCTCGCGGCTGAGGTTCATACCGAACGCCAGCAATGGGTTAGTCAGCCAGCCCGAATAGCCGTCGAACCCGTTGCTGCCGTTACTACCGTTGCTGCCATTGGATCCATTTGAACCGTTGGAACCATTCGAGCCGTTTGACCCATTGGAACCATTCAGCGCCTGTTGCGCAAAGATCATCGTCATCTCATCTCCTTATTGGGGTCACCGCGATGCCTAGGCCGGCACTCCGGCAGCCTGCAATGCCAGGCCGAGCTGGTGCGCTTGCGGCGACACGCGCCACGGTGAGCGCCGCAGAAACGTTGAAACTGTGAATTGAGGATCTGCGCTAAGCAGTTCAGCAGAGGTCTGTTGCGCCGACAGCAGATCACCAGACAGGGCTTGGGCCATGGCCAGCACGCGGAACGTTGACAAGTGGGCTCGGTTGCTTCTAATCGAGCGCTGCGACAGTTCAATGGCTCGCGTGTATTCACCCGCTCCCAGCATTGCCGCACCGGCCAACGAATCGAAGTAGTACTTCATCGGATCGAGTGGTGAAAGGCGAAGTGCCTGCTCCGCAGCTTCGACGGCCGGGGCAGCGTTGCCGCGCCAGCCCTGGAGAGTTGCGAGATATAACCAAGCCAACGATTCGTTTGGGTTGCACCCCAACGCCTCGCGGTAAGCCGATTCAGCTGCCGCAAAGTCGACGTCAACATAGCCGTGCAACAAACCTTTGATCGCCCATGCCAAACCGTTGGCGGGCTCAAACTCCAATGCCGTGTCCACTTGACGGCGCGCCTCGACGACGCCGCGATGGGCGTCTGCAGTCCAGCCTTGTGCGGCACTGATCGCATACCACTTGGCCAGCCATGCGCGCGGAGTGGCGTGTCGGGAATGTCGTTCGTTCAGATGATCCAGCAAGCTGCGCGCACGGCTGAAATCGCTGCGCGATTGGCGGTGCATCATGTTGATCGCCCCCATCAACAGGGCATAGCTCTCCAGCGTTGGCAGCGCTTGCGAGCGCGCCCGTTGCACTTCGCGGCGCAAAATCGCGTCGTGCACAGCGGCGGCGATACCGTCGATCACTTCGCTGTGCGCCTGGACAAGCTCACTCACGTCGCCTTGAAAACGGCCCGCCCAAACCACGGCTGAATTGCGCGTCTCACACAACTCAGCCGAGACCACCAGGCGGTTTGCAAGGACGTGGACGGTGCCCGAAACCAAATAGTTGGCTTTCAGGTGCTCGGCGATCATCCGTGGTTCCACCACCCTCCCGGCGAGCGCGGCACAGGAAAGGTGAGAGATGACCTGCAATTCGGCGGTCAGCGACAGCTGCGCTATGACGCCTTCGGCAATCAACTCGCCGACGATGCTGCGCGAATGGTCAACCCCACCATCAAACGGCACTACGGCGATGGCGGGTTGCAACATCATGCTGGCGGCGTCCGGACCCAAGACCGGATGCGGGCCGACTTGACCAACCCGATAAGCGCGAATGGGTTGTGCAAAGTGCTTCACGTAGCACTCCCCGAGATCCTGCGCGTCAGCATCGAGCCCAAAAATAAGTTGATCTCGAACGTTTGCAGTGACCACTATTTCGCCCGGTCCTGCCAGGCCAGCAACTCGCGCGGCGAGGTTGACACCGCTGCCGTACACATCTAGCTCGTCGGTGACGACGTCGGCCACATTGGCGCCGATGCGCAGGAACATCGCCTCTGATTCGACCCGGCCCAGGTTGTACGGAGTCATGCGACGCTGCATCTCGAGGGCACCCGCCACAGCCCCACGAACCGACTGGAACTCAACCAGCATCCCATCCCCCAAACTCTTCACCAACCGGCCGCCATGCTTGGGCAGCACCTCGGTGCGCACTTCGGCCACGAAACGCCGCCAGCGGTCGATGACGTCGGCCTCGTTGGCCTGCATCAAACGAACCGACTCCACGACATCCACCACCACGATGGCGCGGCGCGTGCGTTGCAGCTCGGGCCATGCTGTCTCCCCCGTGATGGGCGTGCTCATGCTCGTTCAGCTTGTTGGTTTTGGCATCCTCATTCTGGTGGATGGAGCCAGGGGCCACAAGCCGCACAAGCCGCACAAGCCGCCACGCGGCGCGCTGTCAGCGCTGCCGCTGCGTGGCCGGTGCCGGCGCTTGCTGTGCCGGCGGCGCAAAGCGCTGCTCCGGGCGCGGCGCGCGCGCATACAAGGGCTGCACCTTGGGCAGGCTGGCCTCGATGTCCCTGATGCGCGTGGGCCCTGTCGGGTGGGTCGACAGGAACGGCGGCGGCGCACCTTTGGCTGCCGCACCCATCTTGTTCCACAGGCTCACGCCGGCCGCGGGGTTGTAGCCGGCGCGGGCTGCGAGCTCCATGCCTACCAGGTCGGCCTCGGTTTCGTCTTCGCGGCCGAACTTCAGGTTGAGCAACTGGCTGCCCATGTCGGCCGCGGCGCGGCCCAGGCCGCCCAGGCCGAGGATCGCCGCGCCGATCTCCAGGCCGCCGCGCGTGGCCATGTTCTTGCCGATGCGTTCGCGCGCATGTTCGCGCAGCGCATGCGCCATCTCGTGGCCCATGATCATGCCCACTTCATCGTCGTTGAGTTGCAGTTGCGACAGGATGCCGTGGAAGAAAGCGATCTTGCCGCCGGGCATGCAAAAGGCATTAATCTGCTGGCTGCCGATGAGGTTGACCTGCCACTGCCACTGCCGCGCCCGCGGGTTCCATTCCTCGGTGAACGGGATGATGCGTTGGGCGATCGCACGCAGCCGCAGCACCTGGGGGTGGTTGTCTGGTGCAAGCGCACGTTTTTGTTGCGCGTCGCGTTCGAGTTGCAGGTACTGCTGCGCCGCGGCGCGTTCAATCTGATCGGCCGAGACGAACTTGGTGAAGCTCGATTTCGGGCCCACGTCAACGCCCTCGCGCGCCAGCACCGGCGTTGCGAGCAGGTTGCCGAACAGGGCCACGCCGAAGCGCCGCCGGGCCTGCGCGGCGCAGGCGCAACGCGGCGCATGGCGCAGCGCGGCGCCACAGATGAAACCTGCGGGGTTGTAGTTCGTCTTCATGGATTCGTTCCCTCCAAGGCCACGATCGGCGCGCGCAAGGCCCACAGCATGAACAACGCAGGCAGCGCGAGCACGGTGCTGATGATGAAGAACAGCGGCCAGCCGATCGATTCGGCCAGCACGCCGGCCAGCGGCCCCACCCAAACGCGGCCCACCGAGGCGAACGCCGACAGCAGCGCGAACTGCGTGGCTGTAAACCGCTGGTTGCACAGGCTCATCAAAAAGGCCAGGAAGGCCGCGGTGCCCATTCCGCCCGACAGGTTCTCGAACGCAATCACCATCAGCAAACCGCCGTCCACCGGCGTGGCCTGGGCCAGCTTGACGAAACCCCAATCGAACGCCGGCAGCGTGAGGCCCGGCATCAAGCCCTTGCCGCTGACGGCCAGCCACCAGAAGCCCAGGTTGCTGGCCATTTGCAGCACGCCGAACAGCAACAGCGCGCGCCACAGCCCCAGGCGCAACATGAGCAGGCCGCCCAGCAGCGCGCCGGCAATCGTCAGCCACAGCCCGATGATCTTGTTGACCACGCCCACCTCGGCCTGGGCGAAGGCCATGCTCTTGAGCAGGAACGGCGTCATCAGCGAACCGGCGAACGCATCACCCAGTTTGTACAAGACGATCAACGCCAGAAAGGCCCAGGCGCCAGGCTGGCTGAAGTAGTTGGCCAGGCCGTTCAACAGGGTTTCAAAGCGTGCCTTGCGTGCCGCCCAGGCGGCTAACGGTAGCGTCAAGCCAATGCCCAGCAGCAAGGTGAGCAAGTCGACCCAGCGCCCGCGCAGCGCCTCGCTCAAGCTGCTGTGGGCCAGCAGCGGGCCCAGCAACGCGGCGGCAAGCGGGCGGCCAAACCGCTCGGTCAACAGGAAACCGGCCACCACGGCGGCCACCACGGCCAAAAAACCCAACACATCGTTGCGCGCCACGCTGGTCGGCGCGACGGCCTGGCTCAGCCTGGGCAAGGCCACGGCGCAGAACAGCGCCAGCGCCACCATCAGGCCGGCCATGAAGCGATACACGTCGGGCCAGTTCCAGCCGCCGCCCTGCGCCGGGTCGGCCCAGATGAAGGCGATGCCGCCGGAAAGAATCATCGCCAGCCGGTAGCCCATGACGTTCAGCGACGACCCCAGGCCGCGTTCGGCTGCGGGCAGCAAGTCAGTGCGGTAGGCGTCGATCACCACGTCTTGCGAGGCCGACAAAAACGCCACCGCCACCGCCAGCAGCGCAAAGGCGCGCGTGGCACCACTGGGCGAGGTGCCGGCCAGCAGCCACAACGCGCCGGCCAGGGCGAGCTGCGTGGCCACCACCCAGCCGCGGCGCCGGCCCAGCAGTGGCAGCTCGAAGCGGTCCATCAACGGCGCCCACAGGAACTTGAAGGTGTAGGGCAAGCCGACCAAGCTGAGAAAGCCGATGGTCGCCACATCGAGACCTTCGACGCTCAACCAGGCCTGCATGGCCTGGCCGGTGAGCGCCAGCGGCAGCCCCGAGGCAAAACCCAGGGCGACCACGACCACTAACCGATAGCTGCGCGCGACAAAGGTGGATGCAGGCGCGGCGGCAGCGAGGGTGGACATGAGCGGGATTTTAGGCAGGGCATGTTGGCGCCCGAGCCACTGCCCGAGCCACCACAAGCCTCACGGCCCGGCCTTGGCCCCTTGCTGATAGATAGTCTCGGCCAGAGCCAGCAACTGCTCGCGCGGCAGCGGGCCCACCAGCGCGTAACCGGTGGCGCCATCGACCCAATAGAACAGGCTCAGTTCGCCCACCCGCTCGAAGCGG
>JAYUPO010000072.1:0-5075 GCA_043760085.1 Burkholderiales bacterium | reverse complement strand
GGGGCCTGACTCCAAGAGGGCGCTGTCATCAGGATGTGCGCGGCGTGATTGTCGAGCTCAACCCGGTGCTGCGCGGCTGGGGGCAGTACTTCCGTACGGGCAATGCGGCCGATCACTTCATCAGCGTGGACGACTACGTGGTGAAGCGGCTGAAAAGCCTACGGCTCAAGCGCGCGGGACGCCACTTGCGTCCTGGCCAAACCAGGCACTGGGACCGCAACTACTTCGAAAGCCTTGGACTGCATCGCCTGCGCGGGACGATCCGCTACCCGGGCAAACCTCCCGGCAAAGGAAGGCCTGCGTAATGCTGCGAGCCGACAGACCACTGGTAAGCCGTGTGCGGGAAATCCGCACGCACGGTTTGAACGGGGGCGTTGGCTCTGAACCTGGCCTTCGGGCCGCTTAGGAACCAACGTCTACCAATGCCTGCCATCGCGTTCCAACATGTTTCCAAGTCGTATGCCACGGTACGAGGCGAGCTGAAAGCCCTGAACGATGTCAGCTTCAGCATCGAGCAAGGCGAGTTCTTCGGCCTGCTGGGCCCCAACGGTGCGGGCAAGACCACGCTGATCAGCATCCTGGCCGGCCTGGCGCGAGCAAGTTCGGGGCGCACCACGGTGATGGGGCATGACGTGGTGAGCGACTACGCCGCCGCGCGCCGCGCCCTGGGCCTGGTGCCGCAGGAACTGGTCTTCGACCCCTTCTTTACCGTGCGTGAATGCCTGCGCATCCAGAGCGGCTACTTCGGCTTGCACGACAACGAGGCCTGGATCAGCGAGTTGCTCGACAACCTGGGCCTGGCCGACAAGGCCGGCGCCAACATGCGGCAACTTTCCGGTGGCATGAAGCGCCGCGTGCTGGTGGCGCAGGCCCTGGTGCACCGCCCGCCGGTGATCGTGCTCGACGAGCCCACCGCCGGGGTCGATGTGGAGTTGCGCCAAACGCTGTGGGCCTTTGTTTCGCGCCTGAACCGCGCCGGCCACACCGTGTTGTTGACCACGCATTACCTTGAAGAAGCCGAGGCGCTGTGTTCGCGCATCGCCATGCTCAAGCAGGGCCGGGTGGTGGCCCTGGATCGCACCGCGAATTTGCTCGCCGGCACCGCCAGCACCATGCTGCGCTTCAAGACCGACGATCTGCTCAAGCCCGAATTGGCGGCGCGTGCGCGCGTCACCGGCCGCATCGTGCAACTCGCCGCGCACGACGCCGCCGAGGTGGAAACCTTGCTGACGCAACTGCGCACCGAAGGCACCCGGATCGAAGACCTGGAAATCGGCCGCGCTGACCTGGAAGACGTGTTCCTGGAAATCATGCAGGCGCATGCCGGAGTGGCGGCATGAGTGGCATGAGTGGCTTGGCTGGTTTGAGTGGTCTGCGAACGCTGTTCTACAAAGAGGTGCTGCGCTTTTGGAAGGTGGGGGTGCAGACCGTGGCCGCGCCGGTGCTCACCGCGGTGCTGTACCTGCTGATCTTCGGCCATGTGCTGAGTGACCGGGTGCAGGTGTTCGACGGTGTGGGCTACACGCGCTTTCTCATCCCTGGCCTGGTGATGATGAGCGTGCTGCAAAACGCCTTCGCCAACACCTCAAGCTCGCTGATTCAAAGCAAGGTCAGCGGCAACCTGGTGTTTCTGCTGGTCACGCCGTTGTCGCACTGGGCCTGGTTTTTGGCCTATGTGGGCGCGGCCATCACCCGCGGGCTGGCGGTGGGCGCGGGCGTGTTTGCCGCCACCGCGTGGTTCTCGCCACCCGGCCTGGTGCAGCCGCTGTGGGCCCTGGTCTTTGTGCTGCTGGGCGCGGCCATGCTCGGCACGCTGGGCCTGGTGGCCGGCCTGTGGGCCGACAAGTTTGACCAGACCGCGGCGTTCCAGAACTTCATCATCATGCCCATGACGTTTCTGTCGGGCGTGTTCTATTCGGTGCATTCGCTGCCCGACTTCTGGCGCGCGGTGAGCCACCTGAACCCGTTCTTCTACATGATCGACGGTTTTCGCCGCGGCTTCTTCGGCGTCAGCGATGTCAGCCCCTGGTTGAGCCTGGGCGTCGTGGGCACGAGCTTCCTGTTGATCGCCGCCCTGGCCTTGTATCTGCTGAAAACGGGCTACAAGCTGCGCCACTGAATACGTTGGCCCGTGACAGCGATAATTCGCGCCATCATGAGCGAACCCACTCCCGCGCAAGTGCGCGAATTCATCGCCGCCGGCCTGGCCTGCGAGCATGTGCAGGTCGATGGCGATGGCCGCCACTTCTTCGCCACCATCGTCTCGCCGGCCTTTGAAGGCCGCTCGCGCGTGGCCCGCCACCAGCAGGTGTACGCGGCCCTGGGCGATAGAATGCGCGAGCAAATTCATGCGCTGTCGATGAAGACGCTCACACCCGCAGAATGGGCCGCTGAACCCGCCCGTTGACTGCCCGTAAACCGCACGGCAGCCCGCAGGCCACGGCCCGCGCAGCGCCTCACTCGCCTTCCCTTCATGGACAAACTCTTGATCCGCGGCGGCCGCCCGTTGGCCGGCGAGGTGCAGATCTCCGGCGCCAAGAATGCGGCGCTGCCCGAGTTGTGTGCGGCGCTGCTCACGGCGCAGGCCGTGACGCTGCACAACGTGCCGCAATTGCACGACGTGGCCACCATGCTCAAGCTGCTGCGCCACATGGGCGTGGCCGCGCAACGGCTGGAACTGTGGCCCGAACAGGTGGTGGTGGATGCGCGCTCGGTGGTGGCGCCCGAGGCACCGTACGACCTGGTCAAGACCATGCGCGCCTCCATCCTGGTGTTAGGCCCGTTGCTCGCGCGCTTCGGCCAGGCCCGCGTCTCGCTGCCTGGCGGCTGCGCCATCGGCTCCCGGCCCGTGGATCAACATATCAAGGGCTTGCAGGCCATGGGTGCGCAGATCAGCGTCGAGCATGGCTACATCGTGGCCCACGTGCCGCGCGTGGCGGGCGGGCGAACGGATCAGCCGCCGCGCTTGCGTGGCGCACGCATCAGCACCGACATGATCACTGTCACCGGCACCGAGAACCTGCTCATGGCCGCCACCCTGGCCGAGGGCGAAACGGTGCTGGCCAACGCCGCGCAGGAGCCCGAGGTGAGCGATCTGGCGCACATGTTGCAAGCCATGGGCGCGAACATCGACGGCATCGGCAGCAGCCGCTTGCGCATTGAAGGCGTGCACGAACTGATTGCCCCGCCGCAGGGCCACCACATCATCCCGGACCGCATCGAAGCCGGCACCTTCCTGTGCGCCGTGGCCGCGGCCGGCGGCGACGTGCTGCTGAAGGGTGCACGCGCCGAACACATGCAGGCCATCATCGACAAGCTGCGTGAAACCGGCGCCAGCATCGAGGTAGTCGGCGACGGCCTGCACGTGCGCGCCAGCGCTCGGCCGCGCGCGGTGGGCTTTCGCACCAGCGAGTACCCGCTGTTCCCCACCGACATGCAGGCCCAGCTGATGGCCGTGAACTGCATCGCCGACGGCACGGCCAAGGTCACCGAAACCATCTTCGAAAACCGCTTCATGCATGTGAATGAAATGGTGCGTTTGGGCGCGCGCATCGAGGTCGATGGCCACACCGCGGTGATCCACGGCGTGCCGCAGCTTTCAGGCGCCGGCGTGATGGCCACCGACCTGCGTGCCTCGGCCGGCCTGGTGATCGCCGGCCTGGTGGCCGAGGGCGACACCACGATTGACCGCATCTACCACCTCGACCGCGGCTACGAGCGCATGGAAGCCAAGCTGCGCGGCCTGGGTGCCGACATCGAAAGAGTGCGTTGAGCGAGCCCGCCATGATCACCCTGGCGCTTTCCAAGGGCCGCATCTTCGACGACACGCTGCCGCTGCTGGCCGCGGCGGGCATCGAGGTCAGCGAAGACCCGGCGCAAAGCCGCAAGCTGATCATCGGCACCAACCGGCCGGGCCTGCGCGTGGTGCTGGTGCGCGCCAGCGACGTGCCCACCTATGTGCAATACGGCGGCGCCGACCTGGGCGTGGCGGGCAAGGACGTGCTGATCGAGCATGGTGGCCAGGGCCTGTTCCAGCCGCTGGATTTGCGCATCTCGCGCTGCCGCATCTGCGTGGCCGCGCGCGATGACTTCGACTACGAAAACGCCGTGCGCCAGGGTTCGCGCCTGCGTGTGGCCACCAAGTACACCGCGATTGCGCGCAACCACTTTGCCGACAAGGGCGTGCACGTTGACCTGATCAAGCTCTACGGCTCGATGGAGCTGGCCCCGCTCACCGGCCTGGCCGACGCCATCGTCGACCTGGTGTCCACCGGCGCCACGCTCCAGGCCAACCACCTGGTCGAGGTGGAACGCATCATGGACATCTCCGCGCGCCTGGTGGTCAACCAGGCGGCGTTGAAGACGCGGCGCGAACCGATCCGCAGCCTGATCGACGCCTTGGCCGCGGCGGTGGAGAAGGCGTGATGGACCTGAAGGTTCGCCGGTTGAGCACCGCATCAACCGGGTTCGACACCGATCTGGCCGGCCTGCTTGCGTTTTCAGCCGAGACCGATGCGGCGGTGGAACAAGCTGTCAGCACCATCATTGACGCCGTGCGTTCGCGTGGCGATGCGGCGGTGCTGGAATACACCGCGCGTTTCGACGGGGTTTCGGCCACTCGCCTGGCCGAGCTTGAAGTGCCGCCGGCCGACTTGCTGGCCGCGTTCAACGGCCTGCCACCGGCACAGCGCGCCGCGCTGCAAACCGCCGCGGCGCGCATCCGCGCCTTCCACCAGCGCCAGCTTCAAGAGTGCGGGCGCAGCTGGAGCTACCGCGACGAACACGGCAGCCTGCTGGGCCAGAAGGTGACGCCGCTCGACCGGGTGGGCATCTACGTTCCCGGCGGCAAGGCGGCGTATCCGTCCAGTGTGTTGATGAACGCCGTGCCGGCCCAGGTGGCCGGCGTGGGCGAAGTCATCATGGTCGTGCCCACGCCGCGCGGTGAACGCAACGCCCTGGTGCTGGCCGCGGCGCACGTGGCCGGGGTGCACCGGGTGTTCACCATCGGTGGCGCGCAGGCCGTTGCCGCCCTGGCCTATGGAACGGGCAGTTTGGCCAAGGTCGACAAGATCACC
>JAYUPO010000071.1:0-5084 GCA_043760085.1 Burkholderiales bacterium | reverse complement strand
ACAGGTAGATCGCCTTCAGGCCGGCCTTGACCTGCTGCAGCGCCTGGTTTCCGGTCAGCGCGCCCAGCGTGTTGACGAAGGGCTCGGTGTTGACCAGGTTCCACAACTTTTCAGCGCCACGCTTGGCCAGCGTGTGCTCGATGGGCAGGCTGCCGCGCAGGCGCACCACGTCGGCGGCGGTGTAGCTGCGCTTCACGCCCTTCCAGCGTGGGTTGCTGGCCCAGTCTTTTTCCAGGGCAGCGGCTTGCTGTTCGCGGGTGGGTTGGCTCATGGGGGCTCCAGGGGGTTGAAAAGCATGCAGCGGGTGCTGGCGATGGCCAAAGCTTAGCTGCATTCTGATAACTTATGTCTTATATAAGATATATGTTAATGCACTGTGAAATCAAATACTTGGCCATCATTTCGCACCATGCGGAATTCCATTCGGTGATCTGAAAACATGCCGCGCGGGCTTCGTCGGTCGATTTTTCATCATATGAAACAGAAGTCGGGATGTGAAACCCACCAGTTTGAATCGGGGTGAGGCTCTGATCGGCGGTTCGTCGTTTGCCGGCACGCGGGCGAAGCTTGTTCAAGCACCCTGGGGCGAGCCCTGTGGGCAGGGGGTTCTACACTCGGCGCACTCTGTGTTCCGCTGCGCGAACCCAGCCAGGTGCAAACATGCCGACCCACCCTGCCACGAAGCCCCTCATCCTGCTGCCCGGCTGCAACCGCATGCTCGGCCAGCACCCGTTCCACATTGCCGGCAAGAAGTATGTCGATGCGGTTCGTCTGGCCGGCGGTCTGCCGCTCGTGGTGCCCAATGCCAGCGCGGCCGAGCAAGCCGAGTTGCTCAACCTGGCTGACGGCGTGTTCCTCACCGGCGCCGCGGCCAACGTTCACCCCAGCCACTTTGGCGAAGACGTGCACGACCCAACCCTGCCGCTCGACCCCGACCGCGACGCTTTCACACTGCCCTTCATTCCCCAGGTGCTGGCGCGCGGTATCCCCTTGTTTGCCATTTGCCGTGGCGCGCAAGAAGCCAACGTGGCGCTGGGCGGCAGCCTGCACCAGGCGGTGCAGGAACTGCCTGGCCACGCCGACCACCGGGCCGCATCACAGACTGATGCTGAAGTTCAGTACGGCCCGGCGCACAGCGTGGCCGTGGTGCCCGGCGGTGTGCTGGAACGCGTGCTCGGCGCCGTGAGCTTCAGCGTCAATTCCGTGCACGCGCAGGCGGTGAACCGCCTGGCCAATGGTGCTGGTGGCGCGCGGGTGGAAGCCCGTGCGCCCGATGGCTTGATCGAAGCCTGCTCCTTCCCTGATGCACCCGGTTTTAACCTGTGCGTGCAGTGGCACCCCGAGTGGCAGGCGGCGGGCAATGCGGTTTCCGTGAAGCTCTTGCAGGCCTTCGGGCAAGCCTGCCGTGAATATCAACAACGCCGCCTTGCCCTGCGCAGCGCGGCCTGACCCGGGAGCACCATGGTTCAACGCCAAGACTTCACCTTCAGCGATTTGGAGCAGTGGTTCAACCAGCACCGCGTCACCGAAATCGAATGCCTGGTGCCTGACCTGACGGGCGTGGCCCGCGGCAAGATCCTGCCGCGCGAAAAGTTCACCGAAGACCGCGGCATGCGTCTGCCCGAAGCCATCGTTGGCATGGGTGTGACGGGCGAGTTCCCCGCTGAAGGGCCCTATTACGACGTGATCGCCCCAACAGACCGCGACATGCACCTGCGCCCCGACGCCACCACGGCGCGCATCGTGCCCTGGGCCACCGACCCCACGGCGCAGGTCATCCACGATTGTTATGACCGCCACGGCACGCTCATTCCCTTCGCGCCGCGTTCGGTGCTGCGCCGGGTGTGCGACCTGTACGCCGCCGAAGGCTGGAACCCGGTGGTGGCACCCGAACTCGAGTTCTACCTGGTGGCGCGCAACACAGACCCCGATGTGCCACTCAAGCCGCCCATCGGCCGCAGCGGGCGCAGCGAGACCTCGCGCCAGGCCTACAGCATCGACGCAGTGAACGAGTTCGACCCGTTGTTCGAAGACGTCTACGACTACTGCGAAAAGATGGAGTTGAACGTCGACACACTCATCCCTGAATTAGGTGCCGGGCAGATGGAGATCAACTTCTTCCACGCGCACCCGCTGGGCCTGGCCGACGAGGTATTCCTGTTCAAGCGCACGGTGCGCGAAGCGGCGCTGCGACACGACATGTACGCCACCTTCATGGCCAAGCCGATTGCCGGCGAGCCCGGCAGTGCCATGCACATTCACCAAAGCGTGGTGCGCAAGTCTGATGGCGGCAACATCTTCAGCCACGAAGACGGCTCGCCGACCAAGGAGTTTTTCTGGTACATCGGCGGCCTGCAGAAGTACATCCCGTCGGCCATGGCCTTGTTCGCGCCTTATGTGAACAGTTATCGTCGGCTGGCCCGCTTCACCGCCGCGCCCATCAATATCCAGTGGGGCACAGACAACCGCACCGTGGGCATTCGCTCGCCCGTGGCCGAACCGTCGGCGCGGCGGATCGAAAACCGCGTCATCGGGGCCGATGCCAACCCATACGTGGCCCTGGCCGCCACGCTGGCCTGCGGCTACCTGGGCATCAAGCACCGCATCGAGCCCGCGCCCGAGTGCAAGGGCGACGCTTACCTGGGTGAATTCCAGTTGCCGCGCAGCCTGGGCGAAGCGCTCAACCTGCTGCGCGAAGACGCTGACCTGGCCGAAGTGCTGGGCCGGCCCTTCATCACCGTTACACCGAGGTGAAGGAGACGGAATACGCCGAGTTCATGAAGGTGATTTCGCCGTGGGAGCGCGAGCACCTGCTGCTGCACGTGTGAGGCCCAGGCGATGAACGAAACCTCCAACACCAGCGGCCGCAGCACGGCGCAATGGCAGGCGGCTGACGCGGCCCACTTCCTGCACCCGTTCACCGACTTCAAGGCCCTGGCGGCCAAGGGCTCGCGCATCATCACCGGGGCCCACAACATCTACCTCACCGACAGCGACGGGGCGCGCATCCTCGACGCCATGTCGGGCCTGTGGTGCGTGAACGTGGGCTATGGCCAGCAGGCCTTGATCGAGGCGGCCACGCACCAGCTCAAGACCCTGCCTTTCTACAACGCCTTTTTCCAGACCGCCACGCCGCCGGCCATCGAACTGGCCGAGTTGTTGGCGCAGGTCAGCCCAGCCTCGTTCCAGCATGTGTTCTTCAGCGGCTCGGGCTCCGAAGGCAACGACACCATCGTGCGCATGGTGCGCCGCTACTTCGACGTGCTCGGCCAGCCGCAGCGGCAAACCATCATCAGCCGCCACAACGCCTACCACGGCTCCACCATGGCCGGTGCGTCGCTCGGTGGCATGGCGGGCATGCATGCGCAGGGCGGCCTGCCCATTCCCGGCATCACCCACATCGGGCAGCCGCACTGGTTTGCGTCAGACCGAAGCCTGTCGCGTGAAGCCTTCGGTTTGCAGGCAGCGCGCGAACTCGAAGCGAAGATTCTGGAGCTGGGTGCCGACAAGGTGGCGGCGTTCATCGGCGAGCCGGTGCAAGGCGCGGGCGGTGTGATCGTGCCGCCGGCCAGCTATTGGCCCGAGATCCAGCGCATCTGCGATCAATACGGCGTGCTGCTGGTGAGCGACGAGGTCATCACCGGCTTCGGCCGCACCGGCCACTGGTTCGGCTGCGAGCGTTTCGGCTTCACGCCCGATTTGATGACCTTCGCCAAGGGCGTGACCAGTGGCTACATCCCCCTTGGCGGCGTGCTGGTGGGCAGCCGCGTGGCCAAGGTGCTGATCGAGCAAGGCGGCGAGTTCAACCACGGCTACACCTACAGCGGCCACCCGGTGGCCTGTGCGGTGGGCGTGGCCAACGTGAAGTTAATTCAACGCTTAGGTCTGGTCGAGCAGGTGCGCAACGACACCGGCCCCTATCTGGCCGAACAGTTCAAGACACTGGCCGAACACCCGCTGGTGGGCGAGGCGCAAACCTGTGGCTTGATGGGCGCACTGCAGTTGGTGCAGAACAAAGCCACGCTGGCGGCGTTCCCTGAAGCCTTGAGCGTGGGCATGGTTTGCCGCGGCCACTGTTTCAGCAACGGCTTGATCATGCGCGCCGTGGGCGAACGCATGATCATTGCGCCGCCGCTGGTCATCACCCGTGCGCAGATCGACGAGATGGTGGCCCTGATCCGCCGCTGCCTCGACCTGACCCTGACCGATGCCCAGCGCAGTGGCTGGTTAAACTGACCTTGCAGACCCTTGTCACCGCGCCATAACGAAAGACATCAGCCATGAAAGACTTGTTGCAATCGCTGCGCGACGCGGGCGTGCACACCTTGCTGGCCCAGTTCACTGACATCCATGGCGTGGCCAAAGGCAAGTACGTGCCGCTGGACCACCTTGACGACCTGCTGACCACGGGCGTGGGCTTCTCCGGCCCCAACATCGCCGGCACGGGCTTGCCGCGCACCGGCGCGCGCAGCGTGTACCAGGCCCGCGGCAATGGCAGCACGGCCGTCTCACTGCCCTGGCAGCCGGGCGTGGCGCGTGTGGTGTGCGACGGCTTCGTGGATGGCGAGCCCTTCGAGGCCTGCCCGCGCCAGGTGTTGCGCCGCGAGCGCGCCAGGCTCGAAACCCATGGCTGGCATTTGCGCACCGGCATCGAGCCCGAGTTCTTTCTGCTCAAACGCACAGGCACCAGCTTCGTCGGCGCCGACGAGCAAGACTGCCTGGACAAACCGTCGTACGACCTGAAGTCGCTGGCGCGACAGCGCGAGTTCCTGCAAAGCCTGCACCAGCAACTGGCGCAGTGCGGGCTGGACATGCTGCAACTCGACCATGAAGACGCCAACAGCCAGTACGAAGCCACCATTGGCTTTGATGAAGTGCTGGTCAGCGCCGACCACCTGATGCTGTTCAAGCAAGCCGCACATGCCTTGGCTGAGGAGCGAGGCATGGTCTTTTCCACCATGCCCAAGCCGTTCGCCAACCAGCCCGGCAGTGGCATGCACTTCAATGTGTCGCTGTGGAAGGGCGAGCGCGGCGACGCCCGCAACCTGTTCGTGCCGCACACACGCGACGGCGGCATTGACGTG
>JAYUPO010000070.1:0-5093 GCA_043760085.1 Burkholderiales bacterium | reverse complement strand
AGGTGGCGTTGGCGCCGATGTCGTTGCGCGCCGCCAGGTGCCCGGCGTTGGGCGTGGCCAGGCTGTTGCCTGCGCCGGCCTGACCGCTGGCCTGGCGCAACGCGCTGGCAAAGTCCAGGTCGCGTGCCTGGTAGCCGGGGGTATCGACGTTGGCGATGTTGCTGGCCAGCAGGCGCTGGCGCTGCGAGCGCAGGTTCAAGGCCTGCGCCTGGAAATCCAGCCCATCGGTCAGGCGGTTGATCATGGCCACTCCCCGTGCGGGCTTGCAAGACATAGCCCGATGCGGGGGCATTGTGGGCAGCACCTGGGCCGACAAGTGCGGCGAATAGGGCGGCCTTGCACCGGCAAATTTCGCCCCCGGCCGAAACGCGGCGAACTAAAGTTGCGAGCGTGAAAAAGTCATTGCCCAACCGTAACCGCTGGCTGCACCCGATGGCCGGGCCGGCGCTGTGGGCGCTGGGCCTGCTGCCTGCAGCGGCGCAGTCCGGCGCCGACGCGGCCTGGGCCCAGCAGGCGCGCATCCTGGTTGAACAAGCGGCTGCACAGGCGGCGGTACAAGCGCTGCCGGGCGCCCGGGTTGAACTGGAAGTTGGGGCGCTGGACCCGCGGCTGCAACTGGCACCGTGCCAGCAGGTGCAGGCCTACCTGCCCGCCAACGCCCGAGCCTGGGGCCGCACCCGGGTGGGGCTGCGCTGCCTGGTCGGCGACAAGACGGGCAACAAGACGGGCGAGAAAGCCTGGAACGTTTACCTGCCGGTGACGGTGAAGGTCTTCGCGCCGGCCCTGGTGCTCAAGCAAGCGTTGCCGGCCGGAACGGTGCTCAACGAAAGCCACTTGCAATTGGCCACGGTGGATTGGGCAGCGGCCAACGAGCCCCCCATCAACCACTTCGATGCCTTGCGCGGCCGCAGCCTGAGCCTGGCCCTGGCGGCCGGCACTGCGGTACGTGGGAGTGACCTGAAGACGCGCCTGTGGTTTGCAGCCGGCGACAAGGTTCAGGTGGTGGCGCGCGGCCCTGGCTTCAGCGTCTCGGCCACGGCGCAGGCCCTGGCCGCGGGGCTGGAAGGCACACGGGTGCGCGTGCGCACCGAAGGCGGCCAGGTGCTCACCGGCCTGGCGGCCGGGCAGGCGCGGGTCGAGGTCGAGCTTTGATGTGCCGCTACAACGATAGCCACCCCTCAGTCGCGGGGGTAGGCTCAAAGAGTTCAGACCTGGGCCTCAAGTCCAGCCGCGGCCAAGCCGATACCCCGAACATGTCATAAGGGGCGACGCCAACTCGGCGCGGCCCCACTGGAGCACACCATGAAGATCGGTCCCATCGACACCAAACCCGCCGCCCCGGCAGCGGGCGGCACCGGCCGCAAAGGCAAGGCCGAAGGCGCCGCCGCAGGCGAGCCCAGCGCCAAGGTGGAGCTGTCAGCCAATGCCTTGGGCGTGGCAGCGGCCGCGGCGGACTTCAACGCCGCCAAGGTGCAGCGCATCGCCCAGGCGATTCGCGACGGCAGCTATCAAATCGATGCCGAAGCCATTGCCGACAAGCTCATCGCCAACGCCGCCGAACTGCTCGGCAAGAACACGAACTAACCGCCATGTCCACGGTGCACGCTGCCTCCTTGCCAGGCGCCACCGCGGCGCTGATATCGCTGGAGCGGGCCTTGGCCGATGTGGGCACCGCGCTGCGCGAGCAGGATGTGGCTGCCGTGAATGCGCATGGCACCACCCTGCAGCGCGAGTTGGCCCGTCTGGCCGAACCGCTGGCGCAGGCCCTGCGCCACAACACTGACCCGGCGCTGCGCACACGCGTGGCGCACTTGTACGTGCAAGCCGGCGCGCAGCGCCAGGCCGTGGCTCGCGCCCTGGCCGCGCAACAGCGCGCGCTTGAAATACTGCTGCCCGTGCCGCCACCGGCGCAGCTCTACTCCAACATCGGCGGCACGTCCGCGCTACCACGCCGCGGCCTGTTGCTGGCGTGAATAGTTAACGCTCGGCGCCGCCGGCCTGGGCCGCGCGGCCACCAAACCGCCAGCTTGATCGGTCAAACGCCTGCAACGCCTGTTGCCGGTAACTCCAAAGCTGGACACAATTGCCACTCAAACCAGCGGTCATTGAAACCGCACCCGAAGAACCCCGAGGAGACCCTCAAGATCCGCTTGTTGAGGGCCCTTGATTGATAGCCAAACCGTTGGGAAACAAGCCCCCCGCCTACCCTGCCAGGCGCACCACTCAGGTGCCGGGTAGCAATGCCACATCCCATCGCCTGTTTGGCCCCACACGCCTGACGCTGTGGGTGCTGCTGCTGGCCGCAGCGGCGCTGATGTTGGCCGTGATGTTGCGCCCGCCGGGCCTGTCGCCCCTGCACAGCGCCGAACAGTTGCACGCCAGCCACCTGCGGCTGGAGTTGGCCCTGGTCAGTGCCGCGCCGGCGCCGGCCGACCTGCCCCCCGAGCTGGTGCGTGCCGTGCAGGTGCTCGACCATCATCTGGCCGCCGTGGGCGTGGAGCTGGCGCAGGCCGACTTCAATGCGCCCGAATTGGTGACACTTGAAAAGCAGTGGACGCAACTGCGCGCCCGCCTGTCCCGCGACGGCAACACCGCGGCGGCCTTGCAGGCGCTGCGCGGCCAGGTGGGCACGGCCGCGGCGCTGAGCCAGGCCGTGCGCGAACTGAGTGACGCGCAGCTTGATCGCGCTCACTTGTGGCAGATGCTGTTGCTGGCGGTGCTGGCCTTGGCCCTGTTGGCCGGCGTGGCCAACCTGTGGCGCGAGCGCCGCCGCCTGGGCCAGTCGCTGCACCAGTTCTCAGACAACCTGGGCAACGGCGCCTGGCAGTCGGCCGTGCAAGGCCTGCGCGACGAAGACAGCGCACCGTCGGCCTTCGGCGCCTTGGCCAGCGGCGTGGAAAACGTGCTGGGTCAGTCCGAACGGCGCTGGCAGGCACTGGCCGACCTGTCGGCCGACTGGTACTGGGAGACCGACGCCGAACACCGCATCAGTTGGCTGTCGCGATCGGCGCCCTTCCTCACCGAACAAGGCTGGCAGGTCGAAGACGTGCTCGGCCACCGCCATGACCAGATCGCGTTCTTCCGCCCGCCCAGCGCCGGCTGGCGCAGCTTTCACGATGCCCTGGCCAAGCAGATCCCGTTTCGCGATCTCGAATTCCAGGTCGCCGCGCAACGCGGCCTGGGCCTGGTGTGGGTGTCGCTGAGCGGGCGCGCGCGGCTCGATGAACACGGCAACTTCCTCGGCTATGAAGGCGTGGGTCGTGATGTGAGCGCGCGCAAGCTGGCGCACGAGCATGTGCTGGCCAGCGAGCAGCGCTGGTCCACCATGGTGGGCCTGGCCAGCGACTGGTACTGGGAAACCGACACCGAACACCGGCTGTTGCCGCTGCGCCCTGAACTGCGTCACCGCTTTGGCAATTTGCTCGAACGTGTTGAAGGCCAGACCCGCTGGGACGCTTATCGTGATGCCTTGACCCCCGAACAGTGGGCCGAGCACCGGGCCGACCTCGAAGCCCACCGGCCGTTCCGCTCACTGCAACTCGAGCTCGAAGTGCGGCCCGGCCGCTTCGTGTGGTTTTCGATCAGCGGCGTGCCGCGCTTTGACAGCCAGCAGCGCTTTCGCGGCTACCACGGCGTGGGCCGCGACGTTACCGCGCGCAAGGAAGCCGAACGGCTGCTGATGCGCCACAACGAAAGCCTGCAACGCGCCGTGGCCGAGCGCACCCATGAATTGCAGCAGCTCAACGCCGACCTCGATGCCTTTGCGCGCCAGTTGGCGCATGAGCTGCGCACGCCCATCGGCCATGTGCAGGGCCTGGCCACCCTGCTGCAAACCCGTCTGCAAGGCCAGTTGCGCGCCGAAGACCAAGAGTTGCTGTCGCTGCAAATCCAGGCCGCCGCGCAGATGAACGAGCTGGTGGAAGCCTTGATGGCGCTGGCCCGTTCCACCTTGCTGCCGATGCCGCGCGACGTGGTCAACATCAGCGCACTGGCCCAGGAGGTGGTGGCCGAACTACCCGAGCTGGTGCGCAGCGCGCCGCTGCAGTGGGCGGTGCAAGACGGCATCTGGGTCGAAGGCTCGGCCGCGGCGCTGAAGATCGTGCTGGCCAACCTGCTGGGCAACGCCGCCAAGTTCACACGCGACTCGCTGGCGCCGCTGGTCAGCGTGGAAGCCGAAGGCCGGCCCGATGGGCGCGTGTGCGTGCGTGTGGTCGACAACGGCGTGGGCTTCCCGCCCGACCAGGCGCAAACCCTGTTCCACCCCTTTCGCCGCCTGCGGTCAGCCAACGACTATGCCGGCACCGGCATCGGGCTGACCATCGTGCAGCGCATCATCGAACGCCACGGCGGCAGCGTCAGCGCGCAAGGTGTCGACGGCGGCGGCGCCTGCTTCGAGTTCGTGCTCAAGGCCGCCGCGCCCGCCGCGGTGGCAGCGGCCACCGCTGCCACCGCGGTGGTGGATGTCGAGCTGACGCCCTGAGCTTTATCACCACTCCCTGAGCTTGGCGCGCAGCCGCGCGATCGATTGGCTGTGCAACTGGCACACGCGGCTCTCGGTGACGCCGATCACGGCGGCGATCTCCTTCAGGTTCATGTCCTCTTCGTAGTACATGCTCATGACGAACTGCTCGCGTTCAGGCAGCAGCTTGATGGCTGCCACCAGCGCCTCGCGCATGCGCCGGTCTTGCAGCAGCGCCAGCGGGTTGATCTCGTCACTCAAGACATGGCGGTCAAGAAAGTCCTCGTCGCCGTCGTCGCCACTCATGTCTTCCAGGCACACCAACTGCGTGCCGCGCACCTTGCCCAGCAATTCCTGGTAGGCCGTCAGCGCCAGCCCCATTTCGGCGGCGATTTCACTTTCATGTGGCGCCCGGCCCAGGCGCTGTTCGAGCTTGCGCACCGCGGCTTCGATGCTGCGCTGGTGGCGCCGGTCGCCGCGGCTCATCCAGTCGTTGCCGCGCAGTTCGTCGAGCATGGCACCGCGGATGCGTTGGGTGGCGAAGGTTTCGAACTGCACGCCCTGGGCAGCGTCGAAACGGGTTAACGCATCACTCAAGCCGATCATGCCGACCTGGATCAAGTCATCGAGTTCC
>JAYUPO010000069.1:0-5098 GCA_043760085.1 Burkholderiales bacterium | reverse complement strand
GGTGCTGCGCGTCGGCGAAGAACAGCCAGCGGTCGGCCAGCAGGCCGGTGAGTTGCACCACGAGCAGGGCCGTGATGGCCGCAGCCGGGGGGTGAGGTGCAAGCAGCGCCAACACGGCCACGGGCAACAGAGCCGCCAACAGCAGCGCCGCCAGCCGCACGCGCGCCACGGTGTTCGCGCTGCGCCCATGCAAAAACTCGCGCAGGTTGAACGAGCCCCCGCTCCCGCCGTTCGCACCCTGCGCCATGGGCACGATGCGCGGGTGGCGCAGGCCGATGGCCGTTTGCAGCGTGGCGCCGGCGGCCAGGTGAGCGTTGCGCCACATCGTGCCCGCGCGTGCCAGCGTGGCCACGGCGGTGGCCAGCAGGGTTGACCAGGCCAGCGTGGTGGCCAGCGCGGGTGCGAGCCAGGCGGTCAATGCGGTGGCCGCCAGCAGGCCCGAGGCAATGCCAGTCAAACCAAACGTTAGCGGCGTGAGCGGCGTGGCCCATTGGCGCATCACTGCCACCGCGGCGTAGATCATGCCGGTGCACAGGTACAGCAGCAGGGCCAGCGCGGCACCTGTTGCGCCCAGCGCCCAGTGCGGCGGCGCCTGCCAATGCGCCAGCCCCCAGGCCAGCACCACCGCCATGAAGATGGGCAGCACGATCACCTCGCGCGACAGCCACGATGTGCGCCACATCGCCGCCGCGCGCCAGGCGCGCAAGGGGTGGCCAAGGTGAAAGCTGGCGGCCACCAGCGCCACGCCGCACAGCAGCAGCACCGCGGCTGCACCGGCCGTGAACAGCGTGGCAGCCTGGGCCGGCAGCAACCCCAGGCGCGCGGCGGCGTCCACGCCCACGAGTGCCAGCAACAGGCCCTGGCCGGTGCCGGCCAGGGTGGTGAAGAAGATCATCGACCAGGGCGGGTTCAATCAATGTTCCCTTAATGTTCCCAGTCGGCTGACAACGGCGGCGCGCCCGCTGCGGGCTCCAGCCCTTCCACGCGCAAGGGGTTGTGTTCGCGCACCAGTTGTTGCGCATCGATGCGCGCCTCGGCCTTGCGCCGCGGCAGGTAGTGGTTGGCCGGGCGCGTGCCGGCTTCGGGCATCAGCGCATAACCGCCGCGTTCGCGGATGGCGGTTGACACTTCTGATTCGGGGTCGTGCACATCGCCGAACAGCCGCGCGCTGGTGGGGCAGGCCAGCACGCAGGCCGGCTTGCGTTCGGCCACGGGCAAGGCCTGGTCGTGGATGCGATCCACGCACAGGGTGCACTTGGTCATGACCTGGCGCTTTTCGTCGAGCTCGCGCACGCCATACGGGCAGGCCCAGGCGCAGTATTTGCAGCCGATGCATTTGTCGTAGTCGACCAGCACGATGCCGTCTTCCTTGCGCTTGTAGCTGGCACCGGTGGGGCATACCGGCACGCAAGGCGGGTCTTCGCAGTGCAGGCAGCTCTTGGGGAAGTGCACCGTTTGCGTGGCCGGGTACTCGCCCACTTCGAAGCTGAGCACGCGGTTGAACAGGGCGCTCACCGGGTTGGCGCCATAGGCGTTTTCGTCCGCCAGCGGGCCGGCGCTGCCCGAGGTGTTCCACTGCTTGCAACTCGTCACGCAGGCATGGCAGCCCACGCAGACGTTCAGGTCAATCACCAGGGCCAGTTGCGTCATGTGGGTTCCACGCGCCCGGCAAACCAGGCACGCCAGCGTGGCACGGTGGCCGCGGTGCCGGGCAGTGCCGGCACGGCGTTGAACTGCGGCCGGTCTGCTGTACTTCATCGGGCGACGCGGGGTAGATGCGCACACGCACGTCGTACCAGCCGGCCTGGCCGGTGACCGGGTCGGCATTCGCGCTGCGCCGGCCATGCGCATCAGCCGGCAGCTCTTCGCTGATCAAATGGTTGAGCAAGAAGCCTTGCTCGCTTTCGTTGGCATCGGCGCTCAAGGCCCAGGCGCCCTTGGCCTTGCCGATGGCGTTCCAGGTCCACACCGTGCTGGGTTCAACGGCCTCGCTGTACTGGCAGATGCAGCGCACCTTGCCCCATTGCGAAGCCACCCACATCCAGGCGCCGTCGGCAATGCCTTGCGCGCGCGCCGTGGCCGGGTTCACGAACAGTGCGTTGCTGGGGTGGATCTGGCGCAGCCAGGCGTTTTGCGAATCCCAGGAGTGGTACATCGCCATCGGCCGCTGCGTCACGGCGGCCAATGGGTAACGTTCCAGGTCACTGGCCTGCACTTCCAGCGCGGGGGTCCAAAAAGGCAGCGGGTCGAAGTAGCGTTCCACCCGCGCGCGCAGGTGCGGCGGCGGCTTGCGGCCTTCGCCCTTGCCCTGTGCAGCCAGGCGGAAGCGCTGAATGAATTCGGAATAGAGGTGGATGACGATGGGGTCGTTGTCGCGCCGCAACCCCACCTTTTGCGCCCATTGCATGTAGCCGCGGTTCCAGTTGCGCATGTAGCGGTATTCGGGCGGCATCACATGCTGGTGCACGCAGTTGTTGGCGGCGTACATCTCCCACTGCCTGGGGTTGGGTGCGCCACGCAAGCTTTGGCTGCCGTCTTCGCCGCGCCAGCCGCTCAGGAAGCCGATGCCCGAGCCCGGCGCGGTTTCATAGCGCACGATGAAGTCGGGGTAGTCGCGGTACTTGCGTGTGCCCTCGGCCGTGGTGAAGGCGGGCAGCTTCAGGCGCGACGCCAGCTCCACCAGCACCTCTTGAAACGGCTTGCACTGGCCCAGCGGCGGCAGCACCGGTACGCGCACCGAATCACACGGGCCGTCGAACTCGCTGATGGGCCGGTCGAGCAGCGACATCACGTCATGACGTTCAAGGTAAGTCGTGTCGGGCAGGATCAAGTCGGCAAACGCCGTCATCTCCGATTGAAAGGTGTCGCAGACCACGATGAACGGAATCTTGTATTCGCCGCTGTCTTTGCCCGAGCCTTCGCGCTTGTCGGCCAGCATGCGGCGCACCTCGCCGGTGTTCATGCTGCTGTTCCAGGCCATGTTGGCCATGAACAGCAGCAAGGTGTCGATCGGGTAGGGGTCGCCGCGCCAGGCGTTGGTGATGACGTTTTGCATCAGCCCGTGCGCCGCCAGCGGGTGTTCCCACGAAAAGGCCTTGTCGATGCGCACCGGCTCACCGGAATCGTTAACACACAGGTCGGCCGGGCTTTCGAGCCAGCCCAGTGGCGGCGCATCGAGCGGCGTGTTGGGCTTGATGGATGCTGGCCCCTTGGGCGGGCGCGCATTGGGCGGCACGGCGCGCGGGTAGGGCGCCTTGTGGCGAAAGCCGCCAGGGCGGTCGATGGTGCCCAGCAGGCTCATCAGGATGGCCAGCGCGCGCACGGTCTGGAAGCCGTTGCTGTGCGCCGCCAGGCCACGCATGGCATGAAAGGCCACCGGGTTGCCGGTCACGCTCTTGTGGTGGCGGCCCCACCAGTCGACCCAGGCGATGGGCAGCTCGATGGTCTGGTCGCGTGCCGTCATGCCCATCTCATGCGCCAGGCGGCGAATGGTGCTGGCGGCGATGCCGGTGATGGCCGCCGCCCACTCGGGCGTGCACTCGCGCACGCGCTCTTCCAGCAATTGAAAGGCCGGTTTCACGCGCGTGCCGCCGGGCAGGATGTAGCTGCCGAAAAAGGCCGGGTCGGCACCCTCGGTGTGGTCGGCCACGGGCTGGCCGTGCAGCCGATCCCACCACATGAAGTTGTGCGGGCGCAGCGGGTTGATCACGTCGCCTTCGGCGTCGCGCATCATCAAACCGAACTCGTCGCTGGCGTCGTCCTGGTTCACCAATTGGCCGGCGTTGGTGTAGCGGGCCAGAAAGTCGCGGTCGTACAGGCCCAGCGCGATCAGCTCGTGGATGATGGCCAGCAGTAGCGCGCCGTCGGTGCCCGGCTTGATGGGCACCCACTCATCGGCGATGGCCGCGTAGCCGCTGCGAATCGGGTTGATGGCCACGAAGCGGCCGCCGCTGCGCTTGAACTTTGAAAGCGCCGCTTTCATGGGGTTGCTGTGGTGGTCTTCGGCGGTGCCGATCATCACGAACAGCTTGGCGCGCTCAAGGTCGGGGCCGCCGAATTCCCAAAACGAGCCGCCCACGGTGTAGATCATGCCCGCGGCCATGTTCACGCTGCACAGCCCGCCATGGGCGGCGTAGTTGGGTGTGCCGAACTGGCGCGCGAACAGGCCGGTGAGCGCCTGCATCTGGTCGCGCCCGCTGAAGAAGGCGAACGTTTTCGGGTCAGTCGCGCGCAGGTGGCTCAGGCGCTTTTCAAGGATGGCAAACGTCTCGTCCCACGAGATCGGTTCGAACTCACCGGCGCCGCGTTCGCTGCCGGGCTTGCGCCGCAGCGGCTGTGTGAGCCGCGCGGGCGAGTACTGCTTCATGATGCCCGCCGCACCCTTGGCGCACAGGATGCCCTTGTTCAGCGGGTGCTCGGGGTTGCCCTCGATGTAGCGCACCTCGGGGCGTGACGCGCCATTCGCGCCTTCGCGCAAATGCACGCGGATGCCGCAGCGGCAGGCGCACATGTAGCAGGTGGTGGTCTTGACCTGCGTGGCCGCGCCCGGCAGCGGGTTGGCCAGCGGGTCCTGCAGGGGCTTGGCCATGTCAGCTTGAACGCGCTGTTTGATGCTCACGGCTGCGCGCCGTGGTCAAACGTAGTCCTTGTACTTGTCCAGAAAGCGCACCGGCTTGCTCAGCGCGTCGCGGCGGAACGGGTCGCCCAGCTCGCGGGTACACATGACTTCGATGACGCAGGTCTTGCGCTGGTTCATCTGCATGTCGATGGCGCGTTTCAGCGCCGGGCCCACGTCTTCGAGTTTGTCCACCACGATGCCCTCGGCGCCCATCGCCTTGGCGATGCCGGCAAAGCTTTGGTTGTCGAGTTCACCGGCCACGAAGCGGCGGTTGTAGAAGTCGACCTGGTTCTTCTTCTCGGCACCCCACTGGCGGTTGTGGAAGACGATGGCGGTAACCGGGATGTTGTGGCGCACGCAGGTCATGACTTCGCCCATGCTCATGCCCCAGGCGCCGTCGCCGGCGTAGCTCACCGCCGGGCGCTCAGGCGCGGCCACCTTGGCGCCGATCATGGTGGGCAGGGCGTAGCCGCAGTTGCC
>JAYUPO010000068.1:0-5107 GCA_043760085.1 Burkholderiales bacterium | reverse complement strand
GCCCACAAGGCATCTGCCGGCACGTCGATCGCGCCAAAGCTGTCGGCTTCCCTTCGGGTGGCGGGCGCGGTCACGGCTCAGGCTTGGGCAAGGTGGGCGGCGCGACGCCGCTGTCATCGAGCGCCGCACCCGGGTCTTCCTCCCCGGCCACCGACGCATCGTCGGGCAGCGGCACCACGGCGGGCGGGGGCGGCGGTGTTGGCTTCTTCCTTGCGGTTGCGCCTGCTGCATCGGCATTCGCGCCGGCATCTGGGGCAACCAGGGGCATGCGGGTCATGGGCTGTCCTGAGTTGTTTGCGGCAGGATCACCCTGGGGCAATCACCCGTCGGTGCGTTGGCGCACTGGGCCATGATGCGCCGAAACACGCGGCCCCTGGTCGTGACCCCGATGCTGGCCACGATGCAAGGCCGCGTAGGAGACGCCGCTCATGCTGCCTGACCTCGATTCGCTGGCCCTGTTCGTACGTGCCGCCGAAATGCGCAACCTCACCCGCGCGGCCGAGGCCAGTTTGATCACCGTGCCGGCGGCGAGCCGGCGGCTGTCGCTGCTGGAACACCAGTTCAAGGCCACGTTGTTCGAGCGCCATTCGCGCGGGCTGGAACTCACCCCCGCTGGTGCGCGGCTGCTGCTGCTGGCGCGCGAGGTCATCGCCAGCGTGCACCACATGCGCGCGCAGATGGCCAACTACGGGCGCGGCCGCCAGAGCGTGCTGCGCGTGCAGGGCAACACCTCGGCCATGACGCAATTTCTGCCCGGCGACATCGCCAGCTTCTCGGCCGGCCACGACGACGTGCGCGTGGTGCTGGAAGAAAGCTGGAGCGAAGACGCGGTGCGCCGCGTGCGCAGCGGCGAGGTCGACCTGGCCGTGATCGTCGAGGGCCCCGACGTGAGCGGCCTGCACGTGGCGCCGTACCGCCATGACCAGTTGGCCGTGGTGATGCGCAACGACGACGCGCTGTGTGGCCAGACGCCGCTGTCGTTTGCCGATGTGCTGGAGCGCGACCTGGTCGGCCTGGAAGGCGGCAGCACGCTGACGCGCTTGCTCGAAGCCCAGGCCGCGCTGCTGCTGCGGCCCCTGGCGCTGCGCGTGCAGGTGCGCAGCTTCGAAGTGGTTTGCCGCGCGGTCGAGGCCCGGCTGGGCATCGGCGTGCTGCCGCTCGCTGCGGCGCGCAGCTTCGCCGCGACCATGGGCCTGGCCGTGGAGCCGCTGCAAGACCCCTGGGCGCTGCGCGCGATGCGCCTGTGCACCCGCCAGGCGCCGGAGCCGCAATCGGCGCTGGGCAAGCTGGTTGGCCACTTGCAGGCATTGGCCGACTGAAGCGGTTCACTCGGCGGTCTTGCCGCCGTGGCAATGCTGGTTTCGCGCAAAAGCAATGGCCTGGGGCGGGGCACGCTTTGCACAATCGGCGCCAGGAAATCGAATCTGGAGCGCCCATGGAGCAACGTAACCCGCCGCCTGTGCAAAGTGCCGCCGCCGGCATGGCGCAGGCCGAGCTGCCGCTGGCCGGTGTGTTGGTGGTGGCGCTGGAACAGGCCGTGGCCGCGCCTTACTGTTCGAGCCGCCTGGCTGACGCCGGGGCGCGGGTGATCAAGATCGAACGCCCCGAGGGCGACTTCGCACGCGGCTACGACAGCGCGGTGCAAGGCGAGTCGAGCTACTTCGTGTGGGTCAACCGCGGCAAGGAGTCGGTGGCGCTGAATCTGAAGCACGAGCCCGATCTGCAATTGCTGCGCCGCATGATCGCGCGCGCCGACGTCTTCATCCAGAACCTGGCCCCCGGCGCCGCCGAGCGCCTGGGGCTGGGCTCGGCCGCGCTGCGCGCGCTGCACCCGCGCCTGGTGACCTGCGACATCAGCGGTTATGGCGACCGCGGCCGCCTGTACAAGATGAAGGCCTACGACCTGCTGGTGCAGGCCGAAAGCGGGCTCATTTCAGTCAGCGGTGCGCCCGGTGATTGGGGGCGCATCGGCGTGTCGCTGTGCGACATCAACGCCGGCCTGAACGCGCTGATCGGCATCCAGCAAGCGCTGCTGGTGCGCGCGCGCAGCGGCCACGGTTCGGCGGTCAAGGTCAGCTTGTTCGATTCCGCCGCCGAGTTGATGGCCGTGCCCTACCTGCAAGCGCGCTACGGCGGCCAGCCGCCGGCGCGGGTGGGCTTGAAGCACCCCACCATCGCCCCCTATGGCGGCTTCACCTGTGCCGACGGGCGCGACATCGTGATTTCGATTCAGAATGAACGCGAGTGGGCCGACTTCTGCACCCATGTGCTGAACGAGCCCGAACTGCTCGGCGACCCGCGCTGCGCCACCAACAGCGCGCGCATCGCGCACCGCGAATGGCTCGACGCGAAAGTGGCCGCTGTCTTTGCCGCGCACACCAGCAGCGAAATGATCGATCGCCTGACCGCTGCGCAAACCGCCTACGGCAACGTGAATTCGCTCAACGACCTGATCGAACACCCGCAACTGCGCACCCGCCGCATGCCAGTGGGCACGCGCAGCGTCGAAGTGCCGGCCGTGCCCTGGTCAGGCGAATGGGACGCGCAGAGTTACCGCGCCGCACCCGCGATCGATGAACACGGCGCCGCATTGCGCACGGAATTCGGCGTGGCCCGCAGCGCGCACGAGGCTGCTGGCGCCAAGTAGCGCCTGTTGAATGCGCGGTCAGGCCGCGGCGTTGCAACGAGTTTGAAGCACTGGCGCGGCTACGCCACGAAATGCGCTGAAACCTGGCCCAGCACGCCGAAGTCAGCCCGCACCGTGTCGCCCACCTGCACCGGCAGCGGCACCATGCAGGTGCCGGTGGAAACAATGTCGCCCGCCCGCAAACCCAGGCCCTGGGCGCGCAATTCGTTGGCCAGCCAGGCCAGCGCCAGGCGCGGGTCGCCCAGCACGACGCTGCCATCGCCCTGGCGGCTCAGGCGCAGGCCTTGCGCTGCGTGCACGTCGCCGCGCACGGCATGGGTGCGCAAGTCGATGGCGCGCCAATCGGCGGTGCTCGCCACGCCGATCACAAAGCGGCCGCAGCAGGCGTTGTCAGCCTGCAATTGGGCTTCGCCGGCGGCGGCGAAATCAGCAAAGCGCGAATTCGGCGCTTCGATGGCCGGGTGCATGGCGGCCACGGCTTGCAGCACGTCGGCAACGCTGTAAGGCGCAGCGCGCGGCGGCAAATCGGCGCCGAAGCGAAAGGCGAACTCCGGCTCGGCCACTGCCATGCGGTTGCCGTGCAGCGACACGCTGGCGCCGTCACCATCCACCTCGCCCGACAACAGCCGCCCGGCCAGGGGCCCGCTCACCGCGATGTGGGCCTGGCCGGCGGCACTGGTGGCCGCAATCTTCCAGCCCAGCACGCTGCGCCCGCTGACCAGCGGCAGCGCCGCCTGGATGGCATGCCCCTCGGCCCGGGTGGCGGGGCGCAGGCCGGGCGGCAACTGGGCCAACGCCGTGCCGGCTTGAAAGTGGGCCCACAGCAGGCGGGCGGCTTCATGTGCGGCGTCTTGTGTGGCGTCAGGTGCGGCGTCATTCATGTCACTCTTTCAAGCAAGTTCACTGTGGCCAGGTGCGGTAGCGCTTCAACGTAGAAAAGTCTGGCTCGGCGCCGAGGCCCGGCCCCGTGGGCACCGGCACGGCGCCCGATTGCACGGGCAGCAGGTTGCCAATGATGGCTTCGCGCCCGGCATTGGGGTGGGCGTCGAACTCGAGCAAGCCGGTGCCGCCGGCAGCGGCGAGCACATGCAAGGATGAGAGCAAGGCCAAGCCGCCGCCAAAGTAGTGCGGGCAGTAGCGCTTGCCTGCCGCCACCACCGCGCGCGCCACGCGAATGTTCATGCTGATGCCGCCCCACTTGGTGACGTCGGGCTGGATCACTTGCAGCGCGCCGGCTTGCAGGGCTGCATCGAACTGCGCGCCCTGCATGTTTTCACCACCGGCCAGCGGCACGTTCGACGCCCGCGCCAGCGTGGCCCAGTCGGACGCCGGCGCATCCACGCGCAGCGGCTCTTCCAGCCAGTTCAGGTTCAGGCCCTGCGCTTCGCGCACGAACTGCAAGGCGTCGCTCAAGCCCCAGGCCTGGTTGGCATCGCAGGTGATCACGGCCTGCTCGCCCAGCGCGGCGCGCATGGCGTGCAGGTTGGCCAGGTCGCGCGCCAGGTTGAAACCGATCTTGAGCTTGAAGGCGCGGTGGCCCTCGGCCTGGCGCGCCAGGGCGAACGCAGCGGGCTGGTCGGGGTTGATGCCGGTCACGTACACCGGCACGTGCTTGACCGCGGCGTCGCCGCCCAGGTAGCGGTGCATCGGCACACCGTCGCGCTTGGCGGCCAGGTCCCACAACGCGATGTCGATGCCGGCCAGCACCGCGGCAATCGGCCCCACTTCACCGGTCTGCAGCACCAGCACTTCGAGCTCGCGCGTGAGCTGCTCGAAGGCCTGCGCCGGGCCCTGGAAACTGCGGCCCAGCAGCCGCTCGCCCAGGTCGGCCGCCAGGCGCGCGCGGTGCTCGGCGCCCACGGCGGGCCAGTTGCTCCAGACCTCGCCCCAGCCTTCGCTGCCGTCGCGTTCGATGGCGCGCACCAGCACCATCGGGCGGTCACGAAAGGTGCCGAACGCAACTTTGATGGGGGCGGCCAGCGGCACGCGAAAGGCATACGCCTCCAGGCGCGCGAGTTCAAGCGTCGACATCGGCGTGGTTCCTCGATGCATTCAGAGCCGGATTCAAGTGCGGCTCATCGTAGGCAGCACGTCGCAACGCGGCCATCAACAAATCGGCAAGACTCGATTGCCCGAATTCGAATTCACGCCGCCGCAGTGCCTGCCTAGGATGCGCCGAATTCAACGGAGCCTCGGCGCATGTTCGACCACCTGTCCCCCGCCAAGCTGTTCTCGCTGCAAGGGCAGGTGGTGTTCGTCACCGGCGCGGCCGGCGGCATCGCCTCTGGCCTGGTGCCTGGATTTGCCGCTGCCGGCGCCAAGCTGGTGCTGGCCGACCGGAGTGACGCGGTGCTGGCTCGTGCGCAAGACCTGCAAGCGGCGGGCGTGGAAGTGCTGCCACTGATGTTCGACGTGACCGATCGCGCCGCGGTGGACGACGCGTTTGCGCAGGCCGTGCAG